>NZ_MRUJ01000069.1:0-26367 GCF_002099325.1 Frankia sp. KB5
GTGGTGGACAGGTCGACGTGTCCTAAAATGTCGCGGATGTAGGGCAGGGAAATGCCTGCCTCCCCCTAGCTGCATGTGGCGGTAGCTGCATGTGGCGGCTTGGAGCCTCCCTCCGCAGAGCGACTCCGAAGGGCCAAATCCTTCATCTGCTACACAGCACCGCAGTCAGAAGCTCTTCCTACAATTCACTCCCTTCCACGTTCGTGGCGCACCTTGTCGTTTAACTTGTCGGTCCTTCAGGTCCTGCGGTCGTTGACCTGTCCGTGGTCTTCCCGACCGGTTGGATGATCGCTTGTCGTCGGTTGGCGTGGCCGGGTGGGCTGCCGGGGCCGTGGCGGGGTGGCCGGCCGGACGCCTTCGGCGGGCGGGGCGGGCAGGCGGAAGACCCGGTCGCAGCGCAGTCGGCCGACACCGAACCACGCACCCGGCGGAACACACCACTTCCGAGCACCTCAGGCGAGACTCGAGCGATCACAAGCGATCACGTAGATCGCAACCACTCAGCCAGTTGCCCGTTACAGAGAGACGTTCCTAGCGCCAACCGCCGCCGTCTGGCGACAGTCGCGAAGCTGCAGGTCGTCCTGCCATCCCTTGGCTTCCAGCGCCAACCACGGCGGGTTCGGGCGGACCGTCCGTCATCAAAAATGATCATGTTCGCCACCGCGCCGCCAGACCATAGGTGACCGCAGGCCTCACGCGTCGCCCCGAGGACGCCCATATTCATCCGTACAGTTGACGACATGGGCCACTCGGTGGGCTATCGTAAACGAATCAGCTGATGTATCGTGGTTGCAGGGGAAGGTCAGGATCATGTTTCAGATCTTCGAGGCTCTTGCGAATCCGCCCTGGTGTGACCTGATCGAGCGGCTGAGCGACGGCGACGCCACGGTCGGCGAGYTCGCCGAGTGGTGCAAGGCCGACGTGCAGACGGTCTGCAAGCACATCGAGGTACTCGAGCAGGCCGGCCTGGTCAGCCGCACCGGGGATGCCCACCGCAGCCTGGTGCGCCTCAACGCGGAGGTGTTCGACCTGATAACCACACGGATTGTCGACGGCTTCCGTCCGGAGCATTGGGGCATCGCCCCAGACAGGGCGCAATTGATGGGGATAATAGTGAAGAATCCGGGGCGAGCGCACCGGATCGTCCACCGGTGACCTGATGGATATCCAGCTCAACGGCACGAAGGTCGGAGTTGTCGGGCTCGGCACGATGGGCGCCGGCATCGCCGAGGTAATGGCGCGCGCCGGCATCGAGGTGGTCGGCGTCGAGCTCAACGACGAGACGCTGGCCCGTGGGCTCGATCGGATCCGGCACTCCACGGACCGGGCGATGAGCCGCGGCAAGTTGACCAAGGTCGAGCGGGACGCCCTGCTCGCCCGTATCCAGGCCGGAACCGGGATCGAGGCCGTGGCCGACTGCCAGCTGGTCATCGAGGCGATTCCCGAGCGGATCGAGAAGAAGCTCGGGCTCTTCGCCGAGCTGGACAGGCTGTGTCCGCCAGAGACGATCTTTACGACGAACACCAGCTCCCTGCCAATCATCACGTTGGCCGTCGCTACCTCACGCCCCTCCCGGGTTGTCGGGACCCACTGGTCCAACCCCGCACCGGTCATGGGCCTGGTCGAGATCATCCATACTGCGGTCACCGACCCGTCTGTACTGGAGGATGTCGGGACGCTCGTCGCGAAGGTCGGAAAGACCGCGGTGGTCGCCGGGGACCGGGCGGGTTTCATCGTGACCGCCCTGCTGTTCGGGTACCTTAACAGCGCTGTCCGGATGCTGGAGGCGTGCTACGCCACCCGTGAGGACATCGACGCCGCCATGCGGTTCGGCTGCGGTCACCCGATGGGCCCATTGGCACTGCTCGATCTGATCGGTCTCGACTCCGCGTACGAGATTCTCGACTCGATCTATCACACCTCCCGCGACCACCTGCACGCACCGGCCCCGCTGCTCAAGCAGCTAGTGACCGCCGGCATGCTCGGCCGCAAGACCGGGCGGGGTTTCTACACCTATGCCGCCCCTTACTCCTCCGAGATCGTCGACATGGTCGAACCACCCCAACTCGGCTTCTTCGCGGTCCCAGGACGGCCGGTGCACACGATCGGCGTGGTCGGCACCGGCACCATGGCCAGCGGAATCATCGAGGTCTGTGCCCACCATGGCTACAAGGTGGTGTTCCGTGCACGGAGCGAGAAGAAAATCGCCGCTGTCCGGACGAAGATCGAGCGGTCACTGGACAAAGCGGTCGAACGGGGAAAGATCTCATCGGACGAGCGTACTTCGACACTGGCACGGGTTCGAGCTTCGACCGATCTGTCCGTCCTCGCCGAGTGTGACCTCATCATCGAAGCGGTCGTTGAGGACTTGGACGTCAAACGGGCGCTGTTCGCTGAACTCGACACGGTTGCACGCCCGGGAGCGGTCCTCGCGACGACCACGTCCTCGCTGCCAGTGATCGAGTGTGCCACCGCCACGTCCCGCCCRCAGGATGTGGTCGGTATGCACTGGTTCAACCCAGCGAAGAAGATGCGCCTGGTCGAGATCGTGCCGACCATCGTAACCGCGGACGACGTGACCGCGACTGTCTTCGACGTGGCCAGGACGGCGGGCAAGTACCCGGTCCGGTGTGCCGACCGCGCCGGCTTCATCGTCAACACCCTACTGTTCCCATATCTCAATGACGCGGTGAAGATGCTGGAGTCCCATTACGTGGATATCGATGTGATCGATACAGCCATGAAGGTCGCCTGCGCACACCCGATGGGGCCGTTCGAACTCGCCGATGTCATCGGCCTGGACGTGACACTCGCCATCCAGCGCGCCCTGTACCGGGAGTTCCGCGAACCCGGGTACACCCCGACGCTCCTGCTGGAAGACCTCGTCAGGTCCGGATGTCTGGGGTACAAGACCGGGCGGGGTTTCCGGGTCTACTGAACATCTGCTCGATGTCGGCATCGTATAGGAGAGTTCGACCGTGAAAGAAATAAGGTCAGCTATTCTCGCCGGTGACACGCCCAAGGAGGCCTTTACATCCCTCCGGGTGCCGGAGACCTACCGGGGAGTGGTCGTCCGAAAGGAAGACGTCAACATTTTCAGTGGGCTCGCATCCCGCGACAAAGACCCCCGACGTTCACTGCACCTGGACGAGGTCGCGACACCGGAGATCGGCCCCGGTGAGGCGCTGGTCGCCGTGATGGCGTCCTCGATCAACTACAACACGGTGTGGACGTCGGTCTTCGAACCCCTGCCGACGTTCGGTTTCCTGGAGCGCTACGGCCGTCTCTCCCCGCTCAGCAAGCGACACGACCTGCCTTATCACGTCGTAGGGTCCGATCTCGCCGGTGTCGTGCTGCGCACTGGGCCGGGGGTACACGCCTGGTCGCCAGGTGACGAGGTGGTGGCCCACTGCCTGTCGGTCGAGCTGGAACGGCCGGAGGGCCACAACGACACGATACTGGATCCGGAGCAGCGCATCTGGGGTTTCGAGACCAACTTCGGTGGCCTCGCCGAACTGGCTCTGGTCAAGGCGAACCAGCTCATGCCGAAACCGGCGCATCTGAGCTGGGAGGAGGCCGCGGCATCGGGCCTGGTGAACTCCACCGCATACCGTCAGCTGGTGTCGCGCAACGGCGCGGACATGAAGCAGGGAGATATCGTGCTGATCTGGGGCGCGAGCGGGGGTCTGGGCTCCTACGCCACGCAGCTGGCGGTGCGCGGCGGTGCCATCCCAGTCTGCGTTGTCTCTTCTTCCGAGAAAGCCGAAATTGCCCACAGGATGGGCGCCGAGCTGGTGATCGACCGGACGTCGGAAGGCTACCGGTTCTGGACGGATGAGCACACCCAGAACCCGAAGGAATGGCAGCGCTTTGGCAAGAAGATCCGGCAGCTCACCGGCGGGGAGGATCCGGACATCGTTTTCGAGCATCCCGGACAGGAGACCTTCGGCGCCTCGGTCTATGTGGCCCGCCGCGGCGGAACGATCGTCACCTGCGCCTCCACCAGCGGCTTCGTCCACTCCTACGACAACCGCTATCTCTGGATGAATCTGAAAAAGATAGTGGGGTCGCATTTCGCGAACTACCGCGAGGCCTGGGAGGCCAACCGATTGATCACCAAGGGGCTGGTTCATCCGACCGTGTCACGGGTGTATCCACTGGACGAGACCGGCCAGGCCGTCTACGAGGTGCACCGCAACCTGCACCAGGGCAAGGTCGCGGTCCTGTGCCTCGCGCCGCAGGAGGGCCTCGGCGTGCGCGACAACGCGATAYGGACCCGCCATCTGGAAGCGATCAACCGCTTCCGCGAGACGTGATCATGAATTTTGGATTTTCCGCGGGAATAGCGGAGGTCGGAATTCGCCAGCCTCCCCGGCCCTGCCGCCACCAAGACGGACGTGTACCGCGGTGTTGTTGCACGCGGCCTCCACCTCCTACGGATCGCGAGGATCATCGGCGGGGGATCACCCCCGCATCAGGGAAGGGGCTCCTGTACCGCCATCACCGGACGCTGAAGGGAGGGGATGTGGCGTGGCCTCCGAACTGTCGACCTCGGACTAGCAAGTCAACAATCTAAGCTAATCCAACATCAATGGAGGTTTGCCTTCATGAGCGGCGTAACCAGTTCGGATTTTTCGGACCACCTCGATACGCATGGACCTTTGCTAGTCGGAGCATGGAAGCTTGTCTCGTTCATCGTTACTGACCGCAATGGAATAATTCTCAGCATGCCCATGGGCACCCAACCGAGCGGTCTAGTGATCTACGCGGCCGACGGCCACRTGTCCGCACACCTGCGCGACCCTCAGCGTCGCACCTCAAGCGCATCCGTCTCCGAATTCATGAATAGCTCGCAGGTCGACGCCGAATCGATCGCCATGAACCATCCCTACATCGGATACTGCGGAACCTATTGCCTAGAGGATGATCAAGTCATCCATCATGTGCAGGTGGCGTCTGTTCCCGAATGGATTGGAGGGAACCAGGTTCGCAATTTCGCRTTGAGAGAGAATGTGTTGACGCTGTGTTGTCCGGCGAAKTGGGACGGCTCTGGCATCCRGCTTCCGTACCTGACGTGGGAGCGGATCCGGCCCGCGGAATCGCCAGCTGGTGCGACCGTAGCACCATAGCGGCCACCGCTGACGAAGAAAAGAGCCTGCCATGACGGGCGCACACGCTGGCCGTGCCAATTTTGGCTGGCACGCACGATTCATTGATCTGCCTGCCGGCCGATTCAGCTATCGGGTCTGGAGTGAAGATCGAGATGAACGAATGCGGGTCGTGTTGCTGCATGCCAACGCGGGATCGGCTGCAAGCTGGTCTCGTGTCGGCCCCGCGCTGGGGGATAGGTACCAGGTGTTCGCGCTCGATCTGCGAGGACATGGTGCCAGTGTTCGAGCACCCATCGGGTCGTACGGCCTACGCAAGGCCGCTGATGATGTGGTGTCCTTCCTGACCGCCCTGGGGGTCGAGGAGCCGATGCTGGTCGGCCACTCGTGGGGAGCCGCCGTGGCCCTGGTCACCGCGACCGGTGCCGAGTCGGAGCAGCTTCCCCYGACGGTGTCGAGTCTTGTTCTTGAAGACCCCCCGGTGATGATGTCACCAAAGCTGCAGCGCGAACAGATCAACGATCTGATCAAGGCCATCGCACTGCCCGAAATAGAACTGCGGGAAATCCTCGCCATGGTTCATCCCAGCTGGCACCCCGATGATGTGGACAGTCTGCTGGAGGGTTTCCGGTACGCCGACCCTGCCATCGTCGAGAGCCTGGTGCGCGATGGATCCTGTACGGGCTCGCTACTCCCGCTCCTAGGTCAGCTCACTGTTCGGACCCTTCTCATCCGCGCCAACCCGCTGCGGGGCGGACTGTGGTCCGACGAGGAATGGGCGCACGCACGCCGCATCCTGCCCGCCTGCTGCACCACCGTCGAGTTGCACAACGCATCACACGACGTGCACCGTAGCCAGTTCAACCAGTTCATCCAGGCCGTTCGCGAATTCGCAGAGATCTGAGAAGGTGTTTGAGATTGTCGGTCAGAAGGGGTTTGAGAATRGAGGTTGATAACGGTATGTGACCCGCCGGCGTGCGGGACGATGGCACCCAGACCCGCTGCCTGGAYACGACGGCGAGCCGGGCCGCGTTCGGCCCGTCGGGCACCGCCGACGACCCGCCCCACCTACTTGTGCGCGCCGCGCTCATGACCACCTACGCGTCGCGAGCGACGCTCGGGGCCGCGATCGACGGCTCCCACGTCGGCGAGCAGACGCTGGCCGCCCGATCCTCGCCGAGCAGCCGGGGGTGTTCAACGCCCTGCGGACCTGCCTCGAACCGGAGTGGCAACGGTTCAACCAGCTTCCACAACTCGTCCGGGACCGGACGTAGAGCAAGCCGCTCTCCATCACATCCATGATCGTTTATCTACCGGGAACCGCCGCGTGAGACACGCTCTTAAAGTACTTCCATTGAGCTCACACCTGATCATCAATGGCACCAGCAAGGTTCGGAAGAGGCGGGCTGGTTTACCCGCCGAAGGTACTGATGTGATCACCGGAAGGACGCTTCAGGATCTTTTTGACCTCGCGGACGGGTGGAAAACCCGGCCTCTCGGGTAGGTGGAAAAGTTGCGCATAGGGCAGTAGACTACTGAATCATTATGGACACCATACATTCCTTCCAATCCCGATGGCCCCGGACGCCGAGGCACCGTGGCCGTCGAGCCATGGTGACGGTGCTTGGCGCCCTCGTCATCCCATCGACTCTGTTCCTCAGCGGTTGCGGCCAGAACTCCAAGCAGGACAACGGCGGCGCCGTACCCGTACCACGGGCCAGTATCGAGAGTCCGCAAAGTGCGACACCCCGGCCGGCGCCAGCCGGGGCCACCAGCCACGTTGCGGTCATAGCCCAGACAGCGGTCCCAACCCCTCCCGGAGGAAAATTCTAAGAACCTATTTTAGATCTTGCTCTAACCTCGGACGCATGCTGGGCGCCAGAGGATCGGACTCCGGCGCTCGGCGTGCCAACCGGTCGACAGCCCGCTTTATCGGGTCGGGATATGGGACCAGGGTAATTCCAAAACAGCTTCTTGGGTCGGGTGGCCCAGGGGATTCGCACTCCTGGGCTGGTAGGGGCAGGGCGACTCCGAAGGGTCAAAATCCTTCATCTGCCACGCAGTCGTTGGCCTGTCCGTGGTCTTCCCGACGGGCTGACGAGCGGGAGTGAGCCGGTCGGGTCGCGCGGGTCGAGCACACCCCGACCCCACCTACACCACACCCGATCGAGTTACGAAACAGCCTTTTGCAGGATGCGGTTATTTGACGTCCATGCCGGCGCTAGCGTCGGGCACCGGAATGTGCGCTTTCGGTGTCGCCGGGGGGTCCAGTCGCCGTAGTGTCTCGTCCGCGGTGTGCTCCACCCGTCGCATCGTGAGGTGCAGGATCGGCGGAGTTATCATGGTGGTGATGAGTGCCACGAGGACCACCACCGTGTAGGCCGCCGTGTTCAACACGCCGAGGCGCAGCCCCACTCCGGCGACGACCAGACCGATGACCCCGCGGGCGTTCAGCCCGGCGCCGAGCGCGAGGGCCTCCCAGTGGCCAAGCCGGCTGGCCCGGGCTCCGAGGTAGGCGCCGGCGAACTTGCCCGCGACGGCAAGCAGCAGGACCACCAGGCCGGCGGCGAGGACCGACAGGTCGGTGAGCTTGCCGAGATCGACCCGTAGCCCGGCGGTGGCGAAGAAGATCGGCGCCAGCACGGTGAGCACCACCGTCCGCAGCGGCGCGACCCGGTCGGGAGCGAAACCCCGGCTGGACCCGATGACGACGCCGGCGATGAACGCGCCGAAGATCGCCTCAAGCTTCAGTGCCTCCGTGGCCGCCGCCGCGGCCAGGATCAGTACGGTGACGACCACGATGTGGCCACCGCCGTCGCGCGCCGTGCTGGCGTATCGAAGTGCCCGTCGGACCGTCGGAGGACCGACCACCAGGGCGGCCAGCACGGTGCCGAGCACGCTGACCACCGGCACGGCGATGTCACTGCCACGCACGCCCGTGGTCGCCATCGCCGACACTATGGAGAGTGCGAACCACCCGGCCACGTCGTCGACTGCGGCCGCGGCCAGGGTGAGCTGGCCGACGTTGCGGTCCAACAGGTTCATGTCGATGAGGATCTTCGCGGCTACCGGGATCGCGCTGACCCCGAGCGCTACGCCGAGGAACACCGCGAACACCAGCCGATGGGCGCCGTCCGCGACGAGAGAGTCAGGCAGCAGTAGACCCGCCGAGACGCCGAGGCCCACCGGAACCAGCAGCCCGGCGAGGCCGACCCGGGCGGCGGCCAGACCCCGGCGCCGCACCATCTGGATGTCCATCTCTATGCCGATGAATCCGACCAGCAGAATCACGCCGAGCTGGCCGACGGCGTCGAGGAGATGGAACTGGTCGGCCCGTGCGGGCAACAGCCAGCCGGCGAAGCCAGGCGCGAGCGCGCCAAGCAGAGATGGCCCGAGGATCACGCCGGTGAGGAGTTCACCCACCACTGCCGGCATTCCCAGCCGCGTTGCCGCCCGCCCGAGGAGATAAGCTAGCCCGAGCAGGACAGCGATCTGGAGCAGGAAAATGAGAAGCGCATGGGGCGACAGCGCGGCTACCGGACCGGATGCGTTGACCATCACTACTCCTGGGAAGGTCAGGCGGACGTCTAAACCGACGGTGACGCCGAGCACGAGCGAGAGTGGCAGGATGAGGTAAACCGCCGGTAGATCCGATGCGCTGCGTGCGTAACCGTTACTCCCCGGGGCCGGCGAGCGTTTCTCGGTAGGTCATCGGGTCAGCCGCCAACCGCCCGCGCGATGGTCTTTGCGTACGTGTCGTAGGCGTTGCCCTCGGTCAGGAGCAGACGGGGGATGACAAGCTCACATTCCAGTAGCCGCAGCACACGGTGTTCGTCCCGCAAGCCGTCAACCCGGCCGAAGATCAACGGTCCGTATCGGTTCTCTAGTGCTTCATATACACAGTACGCCCACTCACGCTCGGCTGGTGTCGGCTGGATCACTTCATTCCGGCCACCGAACCGTTCGTGTGCCCACCAGCCGCCGTCCCGGGCGACTCTTTTGCGGACCGCGTGGCTCAACTTTCCGCCTAGGAAGACGAAGGAGAGTTCACCGTGAGCCAGGATCGATGAAAGAAAGGGCTGGACACAGACGTGATGGGTGGACACCAAGTCACGGAGCAGTGTCTCGGGTTCCGTGTCGCGGCGTGGTGCCACGCCCGTCGCCGACGTTGCTTCGTGGCCGTGCCGGACGAAGTGCGTTGCTGAGGTGCTCGGCCCGCTCCGTGAGACCCGGAAGGTGCGCCAGGAGCCGGCCGAGACGGTTGGCTTGATGACGACATGGTCCCATCCGGTCTGGGTCATGAGCGTGTCAATCGTCACGTCCTCGCCCCGGGAAACCCACCGGGTCGGGATCACCGCGATGCCGTCCTGTTCGAGCTCTGACAGGTACCGACGTTTGTCGAGCGTCCCGACGGCCACCCGCATCGAGTTCAGAATTGGAATCTTCCCGTCCAGCTCCAGATACAGTCTCCGGATCCTGTCAAGAAAGTCGGGCCGCTCGTGGAAGCCGCGGCACATTCGTAGGTTCACGCCGTCGAACGCTGTCCAGTCGACGGTGTGCACGTTGTCGAGATGGACCGCGACTGCCGTGACACCGTAATCAGCCAGGGCGGTAACGATCTGTGGGTACTCCGCGTGCGGCGAGTCCAAATGTAGATAAGCGATCGGTCGCCCAGTGGTAACGGCTTTCATTCATTCTTCCTTAGCAAGGCCTCGTGGTTAGCGAGTTCGCTGGCCGTCGCGCTGTCGCTGGGGCGGCGTACAAGCAGGCGCAGGCGTCGGATCGCCGTGTCCGCCCCGTCCCACAGATAGGCAGCGGAGAATCCGGCGAGCAGGGCGTACGGCCGCAGCCGGATCACCCATCGCAATCGGGTGTTGGCCGGCACGGGCAACCGGTCCAACCAGGTCGCGGTGCCCTCTGGTCGTAGTTCCGCGGGTTCCACCAGGTCATGAGCTGAAATATCTCGTCCGCGGTCCCCGCCGATCGCCAGCCACCACAGCTTAGGCAGCGGCGCGGTGACGTTCTGGACACTACGGACCGTTGGTAGCTTGACACCGTGATCCAGCCGCCACCGTGCGCGGGCCGCGAGGTTGGCCTGTAGCCGGCTCTGTATCCAATGCACGGTTTCCGGCGGCAACCACCGCCACAGCGGGGCCCGGGAGTAGAATAGCGTGGATTGCAGACGCCGCCGGACGCGGCGGTTCTTCGGGGTCTCCCGAGTGGTGTCGCCCTCGGTGTCGACGAGCCATCGGGTGAGCGCTGAACGGGTGCTGCCCACCGACCAGAACACCATCATATCAAGCACGTGGGACAACACGAAGAAGCGAGGATCCGCGATCGCGGCAGTGTACTTTTCGCGGACCATCGCGCGCAGCATGTGCCAGTCCTGGCGAGTGGCTCGGTTCACCCGCTCGATATACGCCCGGTCCAGGTTCCCGGAGCGGACGTCGTCCTGGACAATGTTGGCGAGATGCCAACTGGTCACCAACGCCAGCGCGATTCCCTGGCTGTAGTAGGCGTCGATGATGCTGCCCGCGTCGCCTACCATTGCATAGCGCTGCGGGCTGACGAACGTGTCGGTCCAGTGCTGGACGTTCCGGTAGGTCCGGAACTCAAGGAGTGACTCCGGTGCGATCACCTTGTCGAGGACGGGGTGCCGCCGGATGAGATTCCAGAACTGCTCCTGCGGAGTTCGGCCGGGTGGCGCCGACCGCTGGTCGAAAGTCGCGCCGACGCTGATCCGTTCCTTCGAGAGCCGGATGACCCAGATCCAGTAACCGGCCCCCCACAAATGTACGGTGTACAGGTCGCGTTGCGTATCGCGGCCGTTAGGGAAGGTATGCGTCCACTCGTCACCGAACAGGCCGTCGGTCACGCCCTCGAACTGGCCCCAGACCGCTGTCGTCTGAAATCCGTCAGTCAGTTCCCGCCGCTCCGCGGCATGTCCGCGGCCGCGGGCCAACAACCGGTTGCGTCCAGAACAGTCGACGACCCAGCGCGTTCGGATGATGTTGCTGTGCCCGGTTGTGCCGTCCAGCCATTCCACCTGGTGCCAGTCCGCTCCCGGGGAGATCTGTATGTCGCTCACTCGGGCGGTGTCGACGAAAGTGATTCCAGCACGCCGTCGGACGGCCGCACACATCGAATCCTCCGCTTCGGGACGGACGATCTGCATGTCGAGGAACATGCAGCGGAACCACTTCTTGTCGGGCGCAAGATCGTAGAGATAATGCGGCGGATGCGGGTCGGCGTTGATGGCCCACTCGGTGGCGTCGTGGAAGTCTGATCTGTTCTCCGTGCCGTGGGAGAACCATACACCGAGTTTCGCGAATGATTCCTCGGTGATGAACTCATCCAGCTCGCCCACAGTGCGGAGAAAAGCACTTGTGAAGACTAGGAACGACTCTCCAACCTTGTAGCTGTGTTTCTTGTCGCGAAGGTTGTCGATCAGCGTTACTCGCAGGCCTCGTTTGGCAAGCTGAAGGGCGTTCGCCAGGCCTATGATGYCGGCACCGACTACCACGGCATCAGTTTCGGAGGTCGTCTGCCGAATCACCGGCAAGCCCTTCGGTGAATGCGCTTTCTCGTTGGTCATCAAATCAGATCTTTGTCGAAGTTTCCGGGAAACGCGGTCGGCCTCGCCCACCGGCTGGATTTTCGCATCTGGTCTCGCGTGCTTAGTCTCGCATAAATTTACTTCGTCATAAGCGCACAGGACTGGTGTCGACGATACCAAGGGACTTTGTTGGCTAGCTCCGCAACCAGATCCGGCCGCCACGTTAACGATCTTCCTAACTGCCCTGCTTCGCAGGGTCTCCCCCAACTCTGGCGTCATCTCATTGCATGGAACACGGATGTACAACACCCGACTATTACAATTGATTGGCCTGTGGATGTGCCATTGCCCTGGCTGCCTACACCCGCTCCAGCCGGTCGGCTCCGGTCCCCGGCATCCCAAGGCTGCTGGCAGTGCAGTCTGCGTCCTCGGCATGGGTGCAGCCTGAGCGACGGACCGGTGTGCGGGGACGGGAGAACTACCTGTCTCACTACCTGTCCGCTCGCCTGCCCACCTGTCTGTCCCAGTTGTCCACCTGTCCGTCCCAGTTGTCCACTTATCCGACCAAGTTGTGTCCCCCCACAGGTAGCGGGACGGTGTTGTGTGTGTCCGGACGTGGAAGGTCGAACCTGCCGGCGGAACTAACCAGCTTCGTCGGTCGCAGACAGGAGCTGGCAGAGGCATTGCGGTTGCTGGCCGGCGCCCGGTTGCTCACGCTGACCGGGCCCGGGGGGGTCGGGAAGACCCGCCTCGCCCTTCGGCTCGCGGCGGACCGGCAGCGCGCGTTCCCCGACGGTGTCTGGATCGCCGAGTTGGCCGACCTCGACGACCCGTCACTGGTCGTCGACGCGGTCGCCGAGGCGATGGACCTGCAGTTCCTCTCCGGGCGATGGACCGCGGCGACGCTCGCCGCGCACCTTGCTCCGCGCAGGATCCTGCTCGTGCTCGACAACTGCGAGCACCTCGTGGACACGTGTGCCCGGCTCGTCAACACCCTGCTGCGCGCGGGCCCGGACCTGCGGGTCATCGCAACCAGCCGCCACCTGCTCGGGGTGGCGGGGGAACGGGTGCTGAAGGTGCCCCCGCTGAGAGTACCCCCGGTGCCGGCCCCGGGCGCGGACCAGTCCGCGTTGGCTGGCGGGCTCATCCAGTACGAGGCGGTGAGCCTGCTGGCGGAGCGCGCGGCGGCGGTACTGGGGGAATTCAGCCTCGACGAGGGCAACTGGCGGACCGTCGCGTCGCTGTGCCATCGCCTGGATGGCATCCCGCTGGCGATCGAACTGGCGGCTGCTCGGCTCCGGACGCTGTCCCTGGAGCAGATCCTCGATCGGCTCGACAACCGCTACGCCCTGTTGACGCGAGGCAACAGGGCCGGACCCCGCCGCCAGCAGACCCTGCGCGCGCTGATCGACTGGAGCTTCGGCCTGTGCAATCCCGAGGAGCAGCAGATGTGGGCGTGCCTGTCGGTGTTCGCCGACGGGTTCACCTTGGAGGCGGCTGAGCAGGTGGAGGGCGCCAGGTACCCGCCGGCAGTCGTGCTGGACGTGCTGAGCGGGCTGGTTGACAAGTCGATTCTGGTCCGTGACGACGACGAGGGGATGGTCCGGTTCCGGATGCTGGACACCATTCACCAGTACGGCCAGGACCGCCTGCGCGAGTCCGGTCGGGAACAGGACGTGCGCCGTCGGCATCTCGCCTACTACCGCCGGATGGCGGCCCTCGCCGACGCTCAGTGGTGCAGCCCGGCCCAACTGGACTGGATCCGGCGGATCCGGAACGAGCAAGCGAACCTACGGGTTGCGCTGGACCTCTGCCTCACCACACCGGGCCTGGCGGAGACCGCTCTGTCCATCATGGTGGCCTTGTGGCAATACTGGGCCGCCATCGGGCTACTCAGCGAGGCGCGCTTCTGGTTTGATCGGGGGCTGAGCAAGGCCACGGAGCCGGACGGGATCCGGGCCATCGGTCTGCAATCGGCCGCCCACGCCGCGTCCCTCCAGGGCGACATCACCGCGGCGGCGTCGCTGCTGGCCGAGGCTCGCGATCTGGCCGCCAGGCTGCACGAGCAGCGGGTGCTCGCACGCATCGCCTGCGTCGAGGGCAGGCTCGCCGCCATCAGCGGGGACACGTCGGCGGCGGTGGAGCGCAGTCAGGACGCCCGCCGCCGGTTCACTGACCTCGACGAGCCGCTCGGTCTCGCCCAATCACTGCTCTATCTCGGGCTGGCCCACGGAATCCGCGAGGAACAGGACGCGGCGGCGACCGTCTTCGCGGAATGCGTGGCGTTGACCGAGCGCTTCGGCGAATGCTGCTTCCGCTCGTTCGCTCTGTGCGGCCTCGGTCTGGCGGCCTGGCAGCTAGGCGAGTTGGAGCAGGCGATGGAGCACCATGCCGCGGCCATCTCCCTCAAATACGCGTTCCACGACCATGTCGGCATCGCCGTCGCGCTGGAGCAGCAGGCGTGGGTCATGGCCTCGGCCGGTCGGCACCACGAGTCCGCGGTCCTGCTCGGCGCGGCCGGGCGGATCTGGCGTGAGACCGGGGCGTCGATCGCCGTCTTCGGGCTCGCCTCGTTCCACCACCGATGCGAGGCGTCCCTGCGACGCGTCCTGGATCAACGGAAGCTCGAACGCGCCCTAGCGCAGGGCGCGGAACTCGACCTGGACGAGGCCGTCGCCGCGGCTACCCAGGGCACCGGGACTCCCGTCGCCCACCCCGTCGTTCCCGCCGGCGAGCCGGAGGTGCCCCTGAGCCCTCGGGAGCGTCAGGTGGCGGACCTCGTCGCCCGCGGTCTGAGCAACAAGGAGATCGCGAGCTACCTGGTGATCGCCCAGCGCACGGCGGAAGGTCACGTCGAGCGCATTCTCGGCAAGCTCGGTTTCACCTCACGGGCCCAGATCGTCGCGTGGGTTAAGGACAGCAGCAGGAGCCCCCAGGAACGTACGTGTGAGCCGCAGCGACATGTTGGCGAGCGCGAGCGGAGCGCCTCCACCTCACCCCCGCCTCCTCATGGAGAGTCTGGAGGCGTACAACCTCAYGGGTAGTCACGGGCCGCGACTTCGCTGGCGGCTGTGGATCATCTGACGGGGCCTCATCACAGATCTCATCAGAGCGCAGATCTCCGGACCGGGACACCAGGCACCTCCTCCTGCGTGGGCCCGGTCGAGGCCCGGCGTGTCCGCCCCGCCGACAACCACACCAAAGTGGAATATATATTAACCAAGTGGTTGATAAGCGACCAGATTGGGGTACTCTTCCTTCATCATCTCAACCGAGTCGCTGAGGAGCGTCCTCGTGTCGAAGCAGAGGAAGAGCGACGATCGACTGCCCCGGGTCTCCCCGGATCTTGCGGACCCGATCCGGCCCGTCCTGGTCGAACAGCTGACCAACAGTGACATCAYGGTCACTACAACCGACGACTCCGCCAACGACGCTCCGGTCAAGAAGGCGGATCAGACCATCCGCGCGGATCCGAGTAAGGGTTCGGGTGAACGGACGCGGGATGCTGGGGGAAACACCTCCAGCGCGGTTGCGGTGATTGGGATCGGGTGCCGCCTTCCTGGCGGCGTTGGTTCCGCGGCGTCGCTGTGGGATTTCCTCCGCGACGGTCGTGATGCGGTCACCGATGTGCCATCAGAGCGATGGAGTGAGGCGTCGCGGGAAGCATCGCAGGCAGAGACCGATCGGAACGTGCTGTGGCGTGGCGGGTTTTTGTCGGAGGACGTCGGCGCCTTCGATCCAGAGGCCTTCGGTATCGACCCGACCGAGGCAGAGTTGATCGATCCTCAACATCGGCTGTTGCTGGAGGTCGTGCAGGAGGGGTTCGAGCACGCTGGATTGCCAACCGATGACCTGGTAGGGAGCAGCACTGCTGTGTTCGTCGGCATGTCCAACTTGGACCATATGCTCCACGCACATCAGCTCCCGAGCGGCGGGGGCCCCTACTTTGTGCCCGGTAACCAGGCCGGACCGGCATCCGGTCGGATATCGCACGTCTTCGGTTTGCGCGGTCCCAGCATGACCGTGGACACGTCGTGTTCGACAGGGTTGGCCACCGTGTACCTGGCATGTAACAGCCTTCGGCAGGACGAGTGTGACCTCGCGATCACTGGCGCGGTCAACCTGCTACTCAGCCCCCGAACGTTCCTGGCCTATAACGAGTTGGGAGTGCTATCTCCCACCGGGCGATGCTTCAGCTTTGACGAACGAGCGGACGGCTACGTTCGGGCCGAGGGCTGCGTGGTCCTCGTACTTAAACGTCTCGACGACGCGATGCGTGACCAGGACCGCGTGCTCGCCGTGCTACGGGGGGTGGCGGTCAATCATGACGGGAAGACGTCCCCGTTCACCGTTCCTTCCGAGCAAGCTCAGGAAGAGGTGTTCCGTACCGCCCTGAGTATTGCCGATGTCGACCCGGAAGAAATTGGAATGATCGAAGCGCACGGCACCGGAACCATCGTTGGCGACCCGATCGAGTTCCGTTCGCTGGCCGCCGTCTACGGACGGGGACGAGGCCGGTGTGCATTGGGTTCGGCTAAGACGAACTTCGGCCACGCCGAACCCGCCGCGGGCATGGTGGGGCTACTCAAAGCCATATTGGCGGTGTACCACGGTGAGGTCCCGGCGTCCCTGCATTTCCGACGGTGGAACCCCGCTATCAACCCGTCCGGCACCAGGTTGTTCGTTCCGACCGTAACGACACCATGGCCAGTCACCGGTGGTCCGCGCCTCGCGGCCGTGTCCTCCTACGGTGTGGGCGGGACCAACGCGCATGCCATCGTGGAGGAACCGCCGGATTCCAGCTCCCCGGTCGCGCCGAGGTCGTCCAGCAGCAGCGACGATTCCGTTCTCACGTTCCTGCTGTCGGAAGGATCAGAAACTGCGCTGCAGCATTCCGCGATCAGGCTCGCCGACTGGCTCATCCGCTCCGGCGCGACGACACCCTTGAAAGATATCGCGCACACGCTCGCGGTACGCCGCTCGCACGGCCCCGAGAGACTGGCGGTCGTCGCTCGCTCCCGGGACGATCTCGTCAACCGCCTACGCGCATATGCCGACGGGACACACCCCCGTCCTGAAGGCATGGTCAACGATTATGTCCACGCCGAGCACGCAACGGGACCGGTGTGGGTGTTCAGCGGCCACGGCTCGCAGTGGCCCGGTATGGGGCGAGACCTGTTCGCCACCGAACCCGTGTTTGCCGACACGATCGCGGCRCTCGACCCCCTGATTCGCGCCGAGTCGGGTTTCTCGCCGGAGGAGGTGCTGCGGGCCGGTGACGAGGTGACCCGAATCGACCAGGTACAGCCCTTGATTTTCGTGGTACAGGTCGCTCTGGCGCGCACCCTGCAATCCCACGGCATCCACCCCGCCGCCGTAGTAGGACACTCCATGGGTGAAATCGCCGCCGCCGTGATCGCGGAGGCGTTGACCGTGGAAGACGGCATCCGCGTCATCTGCCGTCGGTCTCGGCTGTGCGTTCCCATCGCCGAAGCCCGCGTTGCGGCGATGGCGGTCGTCGAACTGGATGCGGCCACGGTCCAGGCAGAGATCGACCATCTTCCCGACGTGGCTGTCGCGTTCTTCGCCGCACCCCGGTCCACCGTGATCGGCGGTACTCGAGTCGAAGTCGAACGCCTGGTCGAAAGCTGGACATCCCGCGACGTTCCCGCGCATATGATCAATGTCGATGTCGCCTCGCACTGTCCCCTGATCCATCCAGTCGCCGACGCGTTGACCGCTGAGCTCAGCGATATACGGCCTAGGCAGCCGACGATCCGTTTCTATACCACGGTTCTGCCTGATCCGCGGCAGACACCCACATTCGATGCTGCCTACTGGGGTGAGAACATGCGCTGCCCGGTTCGGGCGGTGGATGCCACGACCGCCATCGTCAACGACGGACACCAGCTTTTCCAGGAGATCTCTCCACATCCGGTGGCAATCCACCCGCTTATTCTGACCCTCCAGGCGGCCGGGGCGCCGGAGGCCACGGTTGTACCGACTACCGATAACAGGCACGATCAGGCCACAGCCCTACGAACGAGCATCGCAGCGCTTCATTGCGCCGGGCTCGACATGAATTGGCGGCGGTGGCACGGCGATGGAGCCATCGCGGACGTGCCGCCTACGACGTGGGACAGACGCACCTATCTGATCAAGCTACTCAGGAACCTGGCGCCCCCGACCGACTCGGCCCGGTCAGCGCATACAGAGCCGACCGAGCAACGTCCGGACACTGGGACGGACGCCGACATCAGCGCCGAGATTTCACAGGCTACCAGAGATGAACGCCTCAAGATCATCAGAAAGATGATCATTGAAATCTTGCGTGAGATCCTCAGCTTGCGAGCGCGTCGACTGAGCCCTAGTGCCGCCTTTTCGGAACTCGGTCTGAACTCCCTACGCGCCGTGGAATTCCGCGGACGAATCCAGCAAATATTCAAGGTCTCCATCTCRCTCGCCGCAATCCGGGAGCATCCCACAATCGCAGAATTCAGTGAGTATATCGCCGAACTGCTGTAGCCTCGACCCCTGAAAGGATTAATCGTGAACACAGCCATTCTGGGAACCGGGTCATACGTCCCAGAAAAAATTTTGACGAGTGAAGAAATGGAAGATCGCCTCGGTCTCGACCGTGGCAAGATCTTCGAGAAGACCGGCATCCGCGAACGCCGTGTGRCAGCACCGCACGAGGCCACCTCGGATCTGGCTGCCCACGCCGCACGACAGGCGCTCGCCGCGGCAGGCATGCAGGCCCGGGACATCGATCTGATCGTGCTTGCCACATCCACACCCGACCAGCCCATGYCCGCCACCGCATGCCACGTTCAAGCATCCATCGGCGCCACTCGAGCGTTCGCCTTCGATATTCAAGCGGTCTGCACCGGCTTCATCTACGCGCTGAAGTGCGCCGACTCCCTACTTGCCGCGGACCCGGATTACTCCACCGCCTTGGTTATTGGCGCCGACACCTATTCGCGCATTCTTGACTACACCGACTACCGCACCTCGACTCTTTTCGGAGACGGTGCTGGCGCGGTCGTCCTCGGCAAGGTACCTGACGGACAAGGCCTGTTGGCGAGCACCCTGTACTCGGACGGGCGCAACAAGGACTTGATCCAGATCCCAGGCGGAGGCAGTCGAATACCTCCGAGCCATCTCAGCATCGAGAAACATCAGCACTACTTCATGATGAACGGCCGGGAGGTTCGTCGCCTGGCAACCGAGAAGTTGGCAGCAGTCGTGACGGAACTGTGCACGACTGTGGGTATAACGCTGCCCGACGTTGATCTCATCGTGTCTCATCAGGCGAACGGCGTGATGCTGGCCGACCTGGCTGAGAACCTGGGGCTCGCCTCGGGAATGTTGCATCTCACCGTCGGCAAGTACGGCAACACCGGTGCCGCTTCCGTGCCGATCACACTGGATGACGCTGTACGGGCCAGTCGGCTCCAGCGGGACTCCCTGCTCCTTATCGTGGCTTTCGGCGGCGGCGCGACGTGGGGTGGAGTCGCCTTGCGCTGGGCGTAGGCCCGATATCAAGCAGTCGCCGATCCCGGCGCGGTCATCGCGACCGGCCGGGCGCCATCCCCACATTCCGGTCAGTCACCAGTCGCGAGGACGAACCGGCCACCCGCCAGCCGAATGATGTGTCTTGAGCAGGAAGGACTCAGCCGTGTTCCGCTGCGTCGCCATCGTCAACCGTGGTGAGGCCGCGATGYGCCTCATCCGAGCCGTTCGGGAGATAGTCGCCGAGACCGCGACAGCGATCGAGACCGTCGCCCTGTACACCGACGTCGACCGCACCGCGACGTTCGTGCGCGAGGCCGACAGGGCCTACTGTCTTGGCCCGGCCGCCGCGCGTCCCTATCTCGATCTGAGGGTCCTAGAGCGCGCGCTGGTGGAGACTGGGGCCGACGCCGCGTGGGTCGGCTGGGGCTTCGTCGCGGAGGACCCGGCGTTCGAAGAGCTTTGCGAGAGGCTCGGGGTCACCTTCATCGGGCCTAGTTCCGAGGCCATGCGTAAGCTCGGCGACAAGATCGGCGCGAAGCGGATCGCCGAGGAGGTCGGCGTGCCGGTCGCGCCGTGGAGCCGCGGTCCGGTCGAGAGCCTGGACGCCGCCCTGGCAGCGGCTGCCAAGATCGGTTATCCGCTTATGCTCAAGGCGGCCGCGGGCGGCGGCGGTCGGGGCATCCGTGTGATCAGGGACGAGTCCGAGCTTGTCAACGCCTTCGAGCGCACCAGGCAAGAGGCCGCGCGGGCGTTCGGCATCGATGTCATGTTCCTGGAGCGCCTAATTACTGGGGCCCGGCACGTCGAGGTCCAGGTGATTGCCGACGGCCAGGGCACCGCGTGGGCGCTCGGCGTCCGTGACTGCTCGGTGCAGCGGCGCAACCAGAAGGTAATCGAGGAGTCGGCCTCGCCGGTGCTCAGCCCGGAGCAGGCGGCCAACCTCAAGGCCGCGGCCGAGCGGCTGATCGTCGCGGTCGGCTACCGGGGCGCGGCGACCGTCGAGTTCCTCTACCATCCCGGCGACAAGCAGGTCACGTTTCTCGAGGTCAACACCCGCCTGCAGGTCGAGCACCCGATCACCGAGGCCACAACCGGGTTCGACCTGGTCAAGGCCCAACTACACGTGGCCTCGGCCGGCCGGCTGCAGGGCGTGCGGCCGGTCGAGCGCGGACACGCCGTCGAGGCCCGGCTCAACGCGGAGGACCCCGACCGCGACTTCATGCCGTGCCCGGGCCACATCACGCGGCTGGAGCTGCCAGCCGGACCCGGCATCCGCGTCGACACTGGCTTCAGCGAGGGCGACACCATCCCGGCCGACTTCGACTCGATGATCGTGAAGATCATCGCCTACGGCCGCGATCGCGACGGGGCGCTGGGCCGGCTGYGCCGGGCGATTCAGGAGACCAAAGTGATCATCAAGGGTGGTGTCACGAACAAGAGCTTCCTGCTGGACCTGCTCAACCGGCCCGAGCTGATCGACGCCAGCGCGGACACCGGCTGGATCGACCGCGTCGGGGACGGGCTTGTCTCGCACCGGCACTCCGCCGTGGCCCTGGTGGCAGCGGCCATCGACGCGTACGAGGAGAAGGAGCACGTCGAGCGGCAGCGGCTGCTGTTGACGGCGTTCGGCGGACGCCCGCAGGTGCAGCACGACAGCGCTCGGCCGCTGGACCTCAAGTTGCGCGACGTCGGCTACCGGGCGCGCGTGGCGCGGCGGGGCCCGTGCCGGTTCCACGTCAGCCTCGAAGCGGGCGCCGACGTCCGCACCRCTGACGTCAAGATTGACCGCTTCGATCGGCACACCGGGCAGATCGTCGTCAACGGTGCCCGGTACCGGCTACTCGCCGACATCCACGGGCCCGTCCACCTGATCGAGGTGGACGGCGTCACCCACCGGGTCAGCCGCGACGAGGGCGACGTCGTCCGCTCGCCCATGCCTGCCATGGTTATCGCCACGCCGCTGGAGGTTGGCGCCGAGATCGAGGCGGGCGCACAAATCCTGGTGCTGGAGAGCATGAAAATGGAGACGGTGCTGCAGGCGCCGTTCAAGGCGCGGGTGAGGGAATACTTCGTCTCCGTGGGCAGCCAGGTAGAGGCGGGTGCGCCGCTGCTGCGGCTGGAGCCGATCGCCGGCGCCGAGGTCGAGGACAGCCCGGCCGCCGCGGCGGCCGGGCTGGACCTGCCGACCGCGCCCGAGGAGGTCCCGGCGCGTGAGCGCACCGCGCGCGGCCTGGAGGATCTGCGCGCTTTGCTGCTGGGCTTCGACCTGCACGATGAGCGCCAGGTGCTCCACGACTACCTCGCCGCGCGTCGGGCGGCCACCGAGGAGGGCCACCAGCCGCTGGCCAAGGAGCTAGAGATCATCGAAATATTCGCCGACCTGGCCGAGCTGAGCCGGAACCGGCCTGCCCGCATGGACGTCGGCGATGAGGGCCACCTGCGCAACCCTCACGAGCACTTCCACACCTACCTGCGCAGCCTCGACGTCGAGCGGGCCGGGCTACCGGAGGCGTTCCAGGCCAAACTGGCCAAGGCGCTCGGGCATTACGACGTCACCGACCTGAAACGCTCCCCCGAGCTCGAGGCCGCGGTGTTCCGGATCTTCCTCGCCCGGCAGCCCGCCACCGCCAAGGTGGCCGCCAAGGTAGTTGYGGCGCTGCTGGAATCGTGGCGGTGGGAGCCGCCGCCGGACAAGTCCGTGCACAAACCGGTGCGTCTGGCGCTGGAGCGGCTGGTGGCCGCCACGAAGGGCCACTTCCCCGTGGTTGCCGACCTCGCGCTCGACGTGATGTTCGCCTGGTTCCAGCATCAGCAGTTGCTGCGCCGTGCCCAGGAGCGCATCCGTATCTTCGAGCACCTGCTCCACCTGGACGCCTACCCGGACGCGCCGGATCGCACCGAGCGCATCGCCGAGATGGTGCGCAGCACCGAGCCGCTGGTGCCGCTGCTGGGCCAGCGGCTGCTGCGCGGCGACCGGGATAACACGGTCATACTGGAAGTGCTGACCCGCCGGTACTACGGCAACAAGGACCTCACCCACATCCGCGCCACCGAGTACGCCGGCTACCGGTTCTGGGTGGCCGAGCGCGCGGGCTCCAGGCTCGTCTCCTGCGCAGTTGGCTTCGACGCGCTGGACGCGGCGCTGGGTGGGCTTGCGGAGCTGGCAGGCGGCGAGCGCTCCGTCGATGCTGACATCTACCTGTCCTGGGAGAACCAGCCGGCGGACTCCGACGTGATGGCGGCCGCGCTGGGCGAGGCCGCCAGCGCGCACCCGCTGCCGCCCCAGGTGCGTCGGCTCACCATCACCATCACCCCGGAGGCAGCCGCACGATGACCCACCACTTCACGTTCCGGCCGTCGGACGCCGGGATGGCCGAGGAACGGCTGATCCGCGGCCTGCACCCGTGCATCGCGCAGCGGATGCAGCTGGAGYGGCTGAGCAAATTCGACCTCACCCGGTTGCCGTCGTCAGACGAGGATGTGTACCTCTACCAGTGCGTGGCGCGGGAGAAGCCGTCGGATAACCGCTTTGTCGCGTTCATCCAGGTACGCGACCTGTTTAGGGAGCACGATCATGATGGCCAGCTGGTCGCGTTGCCAGCGGCCGAGGACGCCGTGGCCGCCTGCGTCGACTCGATCCGCCGCGCGCGGTCGCGGCGACCGTCGGACAAGCGTTTCAACACCAACCGGATCGTGGTCTACGTCTGGCCGCCGAGCGACATCACCCGCACCGAGCTGGAGATGATCGCTGAGCGTGTGCTGCTGATGACCGCGGACGCCGAGCTAGAGGAGATCCTGTTCATCGCCCAGCAGCGCAGCCCGCAGACCGGCGAGCTGTCTGAGATCGCCGTGTGTGTCTCCTTCAAGACCACGGGCGCCGAGCTGACCGTTGGCGAGCCTTCGGTCGAGCCGGTCGAGCCGATCGACGATTACCGGCTCAAGGTGCTACGCGCGAGCAACCGCAAGATGATGCACCCGTATGAACTGACCGACCTGCTCGGCGACTTCGTCGAGTACGACCTCGACGACAACTGCGCGCTGGTGCCGGTCGACCGGCCGAAGGGGCACAACACCGCGGCGATCGTCGTGGGTGTGGCCACCACCCCGACCAGGCTGCACCCGCAGGGTGTCACCAGGGTCGTACTGCTCAGCGACCCGACGAAGTCGCTCGGCGCACTGTCAGAGCCGGAGTGCCGCCGCGTGATCGCCGCACTGAACCTGGCCGAGCGGAGGCGGTTGCCGCTGGAATGGTACGCGCTGTCCTCCGGTGCCCGGATCTCCATGGAATCGGGCACGGAGAACATGGACTGGGTGGGCGCGGCACTCAAGCAGATCGTCGAGTTCACCCAGGCCGGCGGCGAGATCAACATCGTGGTCACGGGCATCACCGTCGGTGCGCAGCCGTACTGGAACGCCGAGGCGACGATGCTCATGCACACCAAGGGCATCCTGGTGATGATCCCGGACTCGACGATGGTGCTCACCGGCAAGCAGGCAGTGGATGTCTCCGGCGGCGTGTCGGCCGAGGACAACTTCGGCATTGGCGGCTACGACCGAGTGATGGGCCCGAACGGGCAGGGGCAGTATTGGGCGCCGAACCTGACCGCCGCCGTGGACATGCTGATGGCATACTACAACCACACATATGTCGCCCCCGGCGAGGATGGTCCGCGGCGAGCGGAGACGAACGACCCCGTCGACCGCGACATCTCCGACTACCCTCACTCGGTGGCTGGCAGCGACTTCACCTCCGTCGGTGAGATCTTCTCCGCCGAGGCCAACCCGGACCGCAAGAAGCCCTTCGGCATCCGCCCTGTGATGGAGGCGCTGTCCGACCAGGACCACCCGGTGCTGGAACGCTGGAAGCACATGGAGAGCGCGGAGACCGCGGTGGTGTGGGACGTACACCTCGGCGGCATACCGGTATGCCTGATCGGCATCGAGTCGCGCGCTGTGCCGCGGCACGGTTTCCCGCCCACCGACGGCCCGGAAATCTATACTCCGGGCACGCTGTTCCCGCAGTCCTCGAAGAAGGTCGCACGGGCGATCAACGCGGCAAGCGGGAACCGGCCGCTGGTGGTGCTGGCGAACCTGTCGGGCTTCGACGGCTCGCCGGAGTCGATGCGCAAGCTGCAGCTGGAGTACGGCGCCGAGATCGGCCGCGCGATCGTGAACTTCCGCGGGCCCATTGTATTCTGCGTGATCTCGCGGTACCACGGTGGCGCGTTCGTGGTGTTCTCGAAGGCGCTGAACCCGAACATGACCGTGCTGGCGCTGGAGGGCTCGTTCGCCTCGGTTCTCGGCGGCGCTCCCGCCGCCGCGGTGGTATTCGCCCGCGAAGTCGACGCCCGCACCGCGGCCGACCCGCGGGTGCGCGGCCTGGAGGCCCGCGTCGCGGCTGCCACCGGCGCCGACCACACCGCGCTAACCGCGGAGCTCGACGAGCTCCGCGTCTCGGTCCACGCGGAGAAGCATCGCGAGATAGCCACGGAGTTCGACCGCCGGCACACTATCCAACGCGCGGTCGAGGTCGGCTCCGTCGACGCCGTCATCCCCCCCGCCGAATTGCGCCCGCGGGTCATCGAGGCCATCGAGRCATCAAAGCCCGTGGGCGCTGACCCCGAAAATGAGGTGAGGTGACGGCGTGCCGGGGCCCGGTGGCCGTCGAACGTGAGATCGAACGCGTTCAGAGCGGGGCGGTCCCAACCGATCGGTGCGGTCCCACCGCCCTGCCGACGCGTCTCGAACCGAGGGCAGCAATGCTTCCACCAGCTCCCACAGATCGTCCGGGACCAGTCGCACCGCGAGGCTGTTCTCCATTACGTCCATGATCAGAGATGCACCCCGCGCACCCACACGAGACACGCTCTTATACGTCGCCATGACCACTTGATTCCGCCCTCAATGATCTGCCACTAACATATAGATGCTGACGCATCGACTCCTTGAGACCGCCCGGATAATCCGAATTATGTATTATCGCGGGCCGGGACTTCATCGATAATTTATCTTGATTGAGAAATTCGGATAATATTATTAATTGGATAAGCGATAGGATGAGCGATAGATGGATGAATTTTCTAGAATTTTCGCGGCCCTTGCAGACGCGACCCGTCGCAACATGGTCGAGCGACTTGTCAAAAATGACGCCACAGTAGGTGAGCTTGCCGAGCCGTATGAGATAAGTCTCCAGGCGGTCTCCAGGCACCTCAAGGTGCTTCAGGAAGCCGGCTTGATCCGCCGTCCTGGAGGTTGYCACCGCAGCCCGGTGCGTCTCGAAGAGGATGCGCTCGGCCCAGCGGCCCGATGGATCCAGGAATTTTACAGCTCTCGCCTCAGATTCAAGGACGACGATATCGCCGGAAATCTCACAGGGGTAGCTAACCCGGAGAAATTAATAGCTGTCCGGGAAAAGGAGGCGCTGACCGCGCTGGAGACCGCGCTGGAGACCGCGCTGGAGACCGTCTTCGGCAGAGCTGCAAGCCTGCCCGAAAAAGCCCTATAGCGTAAGTTGATCAGCGGTGTGTGTCCGACAGATACCGGATCCGCCCGGACCCCGGGTCGGCATGCTGCGCTTCGCGGCCTTGGCGGTCGCGGTCATCGCCGAGGACAGTGGCGCGGAGCATCGGGACGTCGCCCAGCAACGGGTGCGTCTTTTCTGAAAGCGTCATTTGTGTCTGATTGGAGTCAAGACATCCTGCCATCGGCGAGTCCGGACCTTTACGGATGTTTCAGGCACTACCAGGTGTGATCGTCGCTGGTCAGCGGCTGGTTGACCGACCGAGGGAAGCACCGGCGGGGAGGGACTTCGTCGCCGGGATCGTCGACTGCCGTCCAGTTCGCGGGATCATGGGCGACGTTGGTGCCCTTGTCCCAGACAGGTCACGGAGGCCCTGCGGTGGCGGTTGCGGTGACGGTGGAGCGCGTCGGTGAGGACGGCGGCAGGGTCCCGCTGGACCCCGAGACCGCCGCTCTGCTCGCGGGTCCGATCGAGCGGTGCTCCTCGCTGATCGGCTGGGCGGTCGACGGCGCCGCCGCCCTGGATCACGGCGACCGGGAGAAGACGCTCGAGACGGACGGCCGCGAACTGCTGCGCACGCTGCTGGAGACCACGTTCGCCCTCGACGCCGCCCGCGAACAGCGCGTCAGCCACCTGGTGTCCGCGGCCGGGATCCGCCACGGCGGCGT
>NZ_MRUJ01000008.1:0-24256 GCF_002099325.1 Frankia sp. KB5
GCAGGAATCTGGACCGGTTGTGGGACGGGGTGGCCCAGGGCCTGTTCGCCGGGATCGTCACCGATCATTCGCCGTCCACTCCCGCGTTGAAGCAGATCGACGCCGGTGATTTCGCGGCGGCGTGGGGTGGCATCGCGTCTGTCCAGATCGGGCTACCCGCGGTCTGGACTCAGGCCCGGGCGCGGGGGCACACCCTCACCGACGTCGTCGGTTGGATGTGCGCCGAACCGGCCGACCTGGTAGGACTGGCCGGCAAGGGGCGCATCGCGATCGGCGCTGACGCCGATCTGGTGATCTTCGACGCGGATGCGTCGTTCCTGGTGGAGCCCTCGATGCTGCGCCACCGCCACCCGCTCACCCCCTATGCCGGACGCGTGTTGAACGGGGTGGTGCTGGCGACCTATCTGCGGGGGCGGCGAGCGGACGGGGATCGTCCTCCGCGGGGGCGGCTATTAGAGAGGTAGGCATCACCCGGCCGGGCCGCGGGACCGTCCGGCGTACCGGAGCCCTCCCCACGGATGTGATCCGATGCACCCACCGACGCGGACCACTCCCGAGGGAGCAGGCCCGAAGTACGCTTTGCGCCCCGCTAACACGTCGTCCCGTCCTGACCTGATCCGGTCCGCACGGTGGTGACGGGCCGTGCGGCCACCCGACGACACGTGAACAGTCCGGTTTCGTACGGCTGGTTGACCCCGTGAAAGGACCCGATGAGCGACGCGCCCGACCTGACGAATCTTGTCGATCTCGCGGCGGCCCGTTTCGGCGGTACGGTCGTGGCCGTCAACGACGAGTTCTTCGCGTTCGCCGAACGGATGCTGCTGCCCGAACCGCCGATCGTGCGGCCGGGCGTGTTCACCGAACGGGGCCAGTGGACCGACGGTTGGGAGACCCGTCGGCGGCGGGATCTTCCCGGATCCGACTGGGCCATCATCCGGCTGGGCTCACCCGGCATCGCCCACGCGGTGACCGTGGACACCACCCACTTCACCGGCAACGCTCCCGGGGCCGTCGAGGTGCACGGCGCCACCCTGCCCGGGTATCCCTCCGCGGCGGAGGTCGCCGAGGAGTCCGTGGCCTGGGTCCCGCTGGTGCCGCGGACGCCGATCGTGCCGGACGCGGCCAACGTGTTGCCGGTGGCTGACCAGGGCCGGACCCGCATCACCCATCTGCGCCTGACCATCCACCCGGATGGCGGAGTCGCCCGGCTGCGCGTGCATGGCACGGTGGTGCCGGACCCCCGGATGTTCGACCGGGTGACCTCCGATCTCGCCGCCGCCTACCTGGGCGGTGTCGTGGTGGCCGCCAGCGACATGCACTACGGTGACCGCCATAACCTGAACGCCTCGGGTGAGGCCCGGGCGATGGGAGAGGGCTGGGAGACCCGCCGGCGCCGTGGGGACGGCCACGACTGGGCGGTGGTCCGGCTCGCGACGCAGGGCACGATCGTGCGGGCCGAGGTTGACACCCGGCACTTCCGCGGCAACGCGCCCCGGGYGGTGGCCCTCTGGGCGGCGGACAACCCCGACCTTCTCGACCCCGACGACGTCACCGCGATCACCGAGTGGTACCCGATGCTGCCGCGGACCCGGGTGCAGCCGAACACCCGTCACCTTTTCGATCTCGAGGTCCCGATCCAGGCCACCCACGTGCGGGTCGACGCGATACCCGACGGCGGGCTGGCGAGGCTGYGGCTCACCGGCGCTCCGACGCCCGTCGGGCGGGAGGCGCTCGCGATGCGCTGGTTCGACGCGTTGTCCCCGGACGCGGCTCGCGAGGAGCTGCTGGCCTGCTGCGAGTCCGAGGACTGGGCTGCGGCCGTGGCGGCTCGTCGGCCCTTCGGGACCCTCGCGGCCCTGCTGCCGGCAGCCGAGCAGGAATGGTGGAACCTGCCCGCATCGGCCTGGCTGGAGGCGTTCACCGCGCATCCCCGGATCGGGGAGCGCCCGGCCCACACGCCCGCCCCGCCCACCACGGCGAGGGCGACCGTGGTGTCCCTCGACGCCCCCCGACGGGAGCAGGCGGCGATGGACCAGGCGACGGCGGAAGTCAGGGCGGCCTTCGAGCAGGGAAACGCGGCCTACGAGGAGCGCTTCGGCTACATCTTCCTGGTCCGGGCGGCGGGCCGCGACGCGGAGGAGATGCTCGCTCTGCTGCGGGCACGGCTGGACAACGATCCCGCGGACGAGCTGCGCATCGCGGCCGGTCAGCAGGCTGAGATCACGGCCCTGCGCATCAGGCGCCTGATCACCGGCGCCTGATCACCGGCGCCTAGGTCGAACGACCGTGGCACAATACTGTTCATCTTTGCTGCCAGGCGGTGATGAGTTCGGCTGGGCCGTAGGATGCGGCGAGACCGGTGGCCGCAACTCCGCTGCGGCCGATGGCGACCAATGGCAGCGGAAGGTTCGTGAGCGCCRCCCGGTGTTTCCGCAGTGCCGCCAGGTCGTGGTCATCGAACGGTGCGCGTTCCAGCCATGCGACGGAGCCGAGGAAGTACAGCTCCTTGGCGACCGGTTCCCGGTCGGTGCCGACGACGTCGATCTCGACAGTGTTGGAGCGGTTCCAGTAGGCGCCGACAGCCGGGGGTACCGGCGTATCCACCACGGTCGACCAGGAGCGGTGTGGTGCGATGGTCAGCCCGGATGGTGGGATGGTCGAGGCCCGACCCGGGCCGCGGCGACGGAGGACGCGACCGAGGAGGCGTGGTGAGTCTGTCCACCCATGTCCTGGACACGGCCACGGGGCGGCCAGCCGCCGGGCTGCCGCTCCGGTTGGAACGGGCGGTGCGTACCCTTGACGGCACGACCACGGGCTGGATCGCGGTCACCGAGGCCGTCACCGACGACGACGGCCGGGTGGCGGATCTGCCGGCGACCATCCCAGGCCCCTGGCGGCTCGTCTTCGACACCGCGAGCCGCTCGGCGTTCTTTCCCGAGGTGACCATCGCGTTCGTGATCGAGGACCCGGCGGGTCATCATCACGTCCCGCTGCTGCTCGCTCCGTTCGGTTATTCGACCTATCGGGGGAGCTGACCCGCCCTGGATGGCGGGTGTCGTCAACCCGCGGCGACCGGTCTGCCGCCGAAGCGGTTGACCGTCACCCGGTCGAGACCAGCCGCGGTCAGGCTCGCGTCGTCCAGCAGGCCGGCGTCGAGCGCCCGCAGGACGTGCCCGGCGAGCGCGCGGCCGGTGGCCGGCTCGTCGGCGACCGCTCCCGGATGCCGGGCGGTGGCGTACGTGGTGGCGTACGCGGTGGCATAGGAGGAAAGCCGGCCCAGCGCCTCGTCGAGCCCGGCCAGCAGGCAGCCGGCCACCGCCGCGTGCCGGCTCACCAACTGACCCGGATGCAGATCCCAGCCCTGGTAGATGCCCCGGTACCAGGCGCGGCGCACCAGTTCGGCGTGCCGCCGCCAGGCCCGGTGGACACCTCGGCCCGCCGTGTCCTCGACAGTTGCGGTGCCCTCCGTAGTTGCGGTGCCCTCCGTAGTTGCGGTGCCCTCCGTCGCGTCCGTCGGGCTCTCGATCGGCAGCAGGTTCGAGGACCCGTCCGCGACCCGGATTCCGGTGCCGGCGGTGACGAGCTGCATCAGCGTGGTGGCGTACTCCACCGCCGGATGGTCGCTGGCCTGGTGCGCGGCGGTGATGCCGAGAGCCGCCGAGTAGTCGTAGGTGCCGACGTGCAGCCCGACGAGGCGTCCAGGGCCCAGTGCAAGACCGGTCTCGACCAGCGCCGGCAGGGCGAGAACCGCGGCCGGGGTCYCCACCTGCACCTCGAAGGGCACCGGGGCGATGTCGAGGCGTTGCTCTAGTTCGGCGAGCAGATCGGCGAAGACCGCGACCTGCGCGGCGGCGCTCACCTTGGGCAGGGTCAGCACCAACCCGGCGGGTGGGCCGTCGTCGCCGGCCAGCGCCGTGAGGAAGAGGTCCAGGCTGCGCAGTCCCCGGTCCCGGAGGGCCGGGTCCAGCGACTTCATCCGCAGGCCGTAGGACGCGGGCAGGGCGTCCGCCGCCGCGGCGGCGCGCAGGGCGACGGCCGCCGCGACGGCGTCGGCGTCCTCGGTGTCGTCCATCCGGACGCCGTAGCCGTCCTCCAGGTCGATCCGCAGATCCTGCACCGGTTCAACGGTCAGCGCGTGCAGCACGTGTGCGTGGACCGGCTCGGCGATGACCGGGTCCGGGTCRCCCCCGGTGGCGGCGGCGAGCCTGGCCGGGTCGGTGCCGCGGGCGGCCAGGAGCTCCCGGGCTGCCYCCCCCCAGGCCAGCACGATGTCCGGGCGCATCCGGTCGGCGGGCAGGTAGCAGGTGTGCACCGGCTGGCGGGTTCCCGGATCACCGGGATGACGAGCGATGACCGCCGTATCGATCGGTGCGAGCGCGGCGGTCAGACGGGCGACGACATCGGTCGGCAACGTCGGCATGCCCCCAGTGTCGGCCTCACGTACACCGCCGGATACCTCCCCCGGCGGGATGCCCCTGTCCGCTTCTACAGCTGCACGCCCACGCGGACGGCGAAGGCGCGCAGTTCATCCGGCCCGCGGCCGCCCTGGTCCTGGACCGGTCGAGGCCGCCGCCGGTGCGATGCGCACCGATCGGGGGGGTCGATACGCGGCACCGGCGGCGGCTGCTGGGGGGTGACGTCCCGGCGGGTGTCGCCGGAACGCCATCGCCGGGGCCGAACGGGTGACGTCGCCAACCGACCCGGACTGGCCCATTGCTTTGTATCAAACACCTCGCGGAGGTATCCCACCAGGGTCGGTCCCGTCGGCGTTCACCGGGCCCCGGCCGCCCTGGCTCCCGTCGTACCCGCGGCCCGCCCGGCGCCGGGAGCGGTTCCGGCATCAGCGATGCCGGCATCGTCAAAGGCTGCCTGCATGCCGGCGGCGAGCTCGCGGTGGCGGGCGAGCATCGCCGACAGGTCGGGATGCACCGGATGGCCGTCCAGGACGACCGCGCGACCCGCGACCACCGTGTGGCGGGCCGCGACCGGGCCGCAGCGCAGCCACGCCTCGACGGGATCGGACAGCGCCCCGGCGAAGCCGACCCCGTCGAGGGGCCATGCCACCAGATCGCCCACCGCCCCGACGGACAGCTCGCCGATCTTCCCGGCCCGGCCGAGGCAGCCGGCCCCGCCCCGAGTGGCGATCTCCAGCGCGTCCCGGGCCGACATCGCCGCGGCGCCGTGCCGCAGCCGCCCGAGCAGCATCGCCGTGCGGGCCTCCAGCCACAGCGACGCCGAGTCCGCCGACGCCGAGCCGTCACAGCCCAGTCCCACCGGTACCCCCGCCGCACGCAGCTCCGCGACCGGGGCGAGCCCACCGCCGAGGATCATGTTGCTGCTCGGGCAGTGCGCGACCCCGGTGCCCCAGGCGCCCAGCCGGGCCACCTCGGCGGGGTTCGGGCGGATGCAGTGCGCCACCCAGGCCCGGTCGCCGCCCCAGCCGACCTCGGCGAACTGGTCGATGGGACGCCGGCCGAACCGCGCGAGGCAGTACTCGTCCTCCTCGGGGTCCTCGGCGAGATGCGTGTGCAGCCGCACGTCGAGCGACTCGGCGAGCTCCGCCGTGGCCCGCATCAGCTCCGGGCTGACCGAGAACGGTGAGCAGGGCGCCAGGGCGATCCGCACCATGGCGCCCGGCGAGGGGTCGTGATGGCGGGCCACCAGCCGGGCCGACTCGGCGAGGATCTCGTCGTCGTCCTGCACCACCGAGTCGGGCGGCAGTCCGCCGTCCTTCACCGACAGCGACATCGATCCGCGGCTGGGATGGAAGCGCATGCCCAGCGCCGTCGCCGCGGCGATCTCGGCGGAGACGAGGTCTCCGCCCCCGCGCGGATGCACATACAGGTGGTCCGTGGTCGTCGTGCAACCGCCGAGGGCGAGCTCGGTGAGCCCGACGTAGGCGGAGACGTGCACGGCCTCCTCGTCCAGCCGGGACCACAGCGGGTACAGGGTCGACAGCCAGGTGAACAGCGTGCCGTTCAGGGCCGGAGCGAACGCGCGGGTGAGGTTCTGGTACATGTGGTGATGCGTGTTCACCAGGCCGGGAGTGATCAGGCAGCCGTCCGCCCGCAACGTGCGCACGGCGGGAGGCGGTGGCTCGTCGGGACCGCCGAGGGCGCTGACCAGGCCGTTCGTCACTGCGATCCACCCGCCGCGGATCTCCCGGCGGTCGGCGTCCACCGTCGCGACCAGTTCGGCGCCGACGACGACCAGGTCGGCGGGAACGGGAACGGCGACGGGACGGGAGACGGCGGGCGTGGCGGACGTGGGCATGGCGGGCATGGCGGACGTCAGCGTGGGGGCCTTCTGCGGATCGGCCATGGCCGCTGATTCTGCGGCCGGCACGTTACGGTCGGGTGAAGCGTCCGTGCCCGGGAGGTCGTGGCGTGCCAGGTGACGTGAGCAGCTGTGYGGGGTCGGCTGGCGGGCCGGTCGGCGTGACGGTCGGCGTGACGGTCGTGGCCACCCCACCAGTCATCATGATCGACGATTCGGGTGATCCCCGGGTCGACGACTACATCTCGTTGACCGACGTCGCGCTGCGCCGTCGGCGGGAGCCGGCCGACGGGCTGTTCATCGCCGAGGGTGAACGAGTGATAACCAGGGCGCTGCGGGCCGGCTACCGGCCGCGCTCGGTCCTGGTCTCGCCGGCGCGCCTGGCGGCCGTGCCCGCGGACCTCGGCGTTGACGTCCCGGTGTACGTCGCGGGACCCGACGTGCTCGCGGCGATCACCGGCTTCGAGGTGCATCGGGGGGCGCTTGCGGCGATGGGCCGCCAGCCGCCCCGCGCCGCCGCCGACCTCCTGGTCGATGCCCGGCGGGTACTGGTGTGTGAGGACATCGTGAGCCACACCAACCTGGGGGCGATTTTCCGTTCGGCCGCGGGACTCGGGATGGACGCGGTGCTCCTGAGCCCGCGCTGCGCCGATCCGCTCTACCGGCGTTCCGTGCGGGTGTCGATGGGGGAGGTGTTCGCCGTCCCCTACGCCCGGCTCGAACCCTGGCCGGAGGCCCTTGGTCTGCTGCGGGATGCCGGGTTCACGCTGCTGGCGCTGACTCCGGCGGCGGACGCCGAGGATCTTGGCTCCTTCGCGGCCGGACTCACCCCCCGCGCCGCGCCCGCGCTTGCACCTGCGCCCGCACCTGCGCCTGCGCCCGCACCTGCGCCCGCACCTGCGCCGGTGCCGGCGGCGGCCCGGGTCGCGCTGCTGCTGGGCACGGAGGGCGCCGGGCTGTCGGCGGCGGCACAGGCCGCGGCGACGGCCCGGGTCCGGATTCCGATGGCGCACGGGGTCGACTCGCTGAACGTCGCGGCGACCGCCGCCATCGCCTGCTACCTGCTGGGCCGCCGTTGAGCCGCCGGGTTCAGGATGCGAGCCAGCGGCAGCCGGGCAACGGCAGGTTCCGCAGCACCCAGAAGGCGATGATCAGTATCGGAACGGCGGGAAGCAGGCGGGCCGGTACCCGGGGCAACGGGTGGCGCCAGCCGGCCGCCCGCGCCACCGCCACGATCCAGCCGAACACCAGCATCGGGGCGGCGATGACGAAGTAGACGTTGTAGTCGGCCGCGGCCGCGAGGTGTCCGTGCAGGAGCTGGTGCAGGCCGCGGAGGGTGCCGCAACCAGGGCAGTCCAGGGACGTGGCCCACCGGAACGGGCACATAGGGTAGTGGCCCGGCTGGGCGGGGTCGACGAGGTACACCCGGCCGCAGACGCCGACGGCGGCTACACCGAGCACGGCGAAACCCGCCAACCGGGCCCGCGGTGACCAGACCCGGCCCGCGCCGATAATCGTCCCCGGGGTGCCCGGGGTGCCCGGGGTCCCCGGGGTGCCCGGGGTGCCCGGGGTGCCCGGGGTGCCCGGGGTGCGCAGAGCCATGGCCGCGCCGGTCGGTTCCGACGCCGTGGGTACCGGGTGGTCTGGGTGCGGTGCCGCGACCTCCACCGGAGAAGCGTAACCGGGGCGCGGACCAGTGGGTGGCGGACCGGGGGTGGCGGACCGGGGGTGGCGGACCGTGGGACAGTGGAAGGGCCCGATCGGAGGGACGGATGACGGCACGAAACGGCGATCGTGAGCCGGGTCCGGACGCGCCCGGCTACGCGGGGCTCGCGACCTTCTGCGGACTGCCCTGGCTGCCCGGGACGGAGGCGCTGGCGGCCCGCCGGCCCGACGTTGCCGTCGTCGGTGCTCCGTTCGACATCTCGACGACCCACCGTCCCGGCGCCCGGTTCGGCCCTCGGGCGATGCGGGCCAACGCCTACAACCCCGGCACCTACCATCTCGACCTCGGTATCGAGATCTTCGACTGGCTCGACGTCGTTGACGCTGGCGACGCRCACTGTCCGCATGGGCTCACCGAGGCGTCCCATCGCAACATCCGGGCCAAGGTCGCGCGGATCGCCGGGCTCGGCACGATCCCGCTCGTCATCGGTGGCGACCATTCGATCACCTGGCCGGCCGCAACCGGCGTGGCCGACGCCGTGGGCTGGGGTGAACTCGGTCTGCTGCACTTCGACGCGCATGCCGACACCGCGGACGTCATCGACGGCAACCTCGCCTCGCACGGCACTCCGATGCGACGGCTCATCGAGTCCGGTGCCGTGCGTGGACGCAACTTTGTCCAGGTGGGGCTGCGCGGCTACTGGCCGCCGCCGGACGTTTTCGCCTGGATGCGCGAGCAGGAGATGACCTGGCATCTCATGCACGAGATCTGGGAGCGGGGCAGCCGTGACGTCGTCGTGGACGCGATCGCGCAGGCCACGGACGGGTGCCGGGCCATGTACCTGTCGGTCGACATCGACGTCCTGGATCCGGGGTTCGCGCCGGGCACCGGCACCCCGGAACCCGGGGGGATGACCCCGGCCGACCTGCTGCGGGCGGTCCGTCAGATCGCGCTCGACACGCCGCTTGTGGCCGCCGACATCGTCGAAGTCTCCCCGCCGTACGACCACGCGGAAACGACGGTCAACAGCGCCCATCGCGTCGCCATGGAGGTCTTCGCGGGACTTGCCTACCGCAGGCGGGAAGCCGCCGGTGGCGTTCCGGACCTGCCCGGGTCGGCCCCGGCCTGAGCCGCCCTCCGTGGTAACCGTCCGTGGCAACCGGGAGTCGGTTGGACCGTCGACCGAACCATCGGCGTTTCGTATTCCCGCGAGTGCTTCGTATTCCCGCGAGTACGCAGAGCGCYCTTATTCCAGGTGCAGTGCGCCCTCCTCAGCCGTGCGTGCATCCACGTCCGGCGTGACGATGCTGGGAATGGCGAAGTTCGCGTCGTAATCCTCCGCGAGGGTCGTCGTCCCCTCGCCGTACGCGTCCGCATCGAGAACAGCCCCGGACTCCCGCCGCTCGGCTTCCAGGTAGGGGTCGGCGTCCGGCGTTTCCGCGGCGAGTTGCCGATCGAAGGACGGCCCCGCACGCTCCTCACGCGGTGTGCTCGGATAGCGGACGCCGGCACTCGGTCTGTCGGGCGCGTCCCAACTGTCGTCCAATGGATCTCGGCCGGCATCCGTCGAGCCGAGATCGTCGCTGTCGAGCATCTCCGCGGGTTCCAGGGGAGCATCCTCGCGGTACCACGGCTGTTCGGAGTCGGCTGTGATGGAACCAGGGTCGAACTGCTCGGAACCCGAGGCTGGCTGCGCCATGGCTGTCTCCCTGACCGGCCCACGGACGCGGCGCGGCCTGCTTGGGACATCCCGCAACATTCCGCCCAGCAAAGCGAGTCCGGCCACTGTTGATATCGGTGCGTCCCGGGCCGCTCCCGGCACGCCTCGCCGCATGACCTTCCCGGCGACGGCCGGGCTAAGCCCGCCGCCGTGGTCCTTGCTCGCCGTGGCCCCATGGTTCGACCACCGTCTGGTTCTCGCGGATGATCCTCGTGGACGGCGTGTGCGGATGATCCCGGCGCCGGTCGCGGATCCGGCCGTGGATCCGCGCCACCTTCGCCCGGGCCTTCGTCCGCTTCACCGACCCTRCCGCGTGCGGGACAGCTCCCGCTGCGCCCGGGCGAGGCGCTGCCGGTCGCGGCGTGAACGACGTGGATCAGGCGACCGGGTGGGGGTGTGTGCCGCCGCGGACCGGGCGCCCGCCGAGAGTGGCATTGCGAGTGCCATCGGCAGCGGGACGGACACGGTTACCGCGTGGGGTGACCCCGCTTGTCGGCGAATAGGAGATGGCGTATACCGTCCCGCTTTGTGGCTACTGTTGCTGACCGGATACTCGACCAGCTTGCCAAAGTTCCCGCGGGTTTGGACGACGGCAGGTTGGCGGCGGCGATCGGGGCGAGCCGGGGCACGGTGAACCAGGTCTGCCGGAAGCTCGCGCAGGCGGGGCGGCTGGACCGGGGGCAGGGTCCCGACGGCCTGATTCTCAACCGTCTGACGCTCGCGGCGACCTCGCCGCCCGAGGAGTCGGAATCCGCCGATGTCGTCCCCTCGGCCGATGTCGTCCCCTCAGCGCTCGTCGAGGAGGTCACTTCTCCCGCCGTGGCCGAGCCTGTTCCCGATGCGTCCGCGTCGGTCGAGTTCCCGTCGGCCCAGCCTGTTCCCGACGTCTCCGCGTCGGTTGAACGTGCTTCTGCGGGGTCTGAGCCTGCCGTCGCCGCAGCCGAGGCGGTCACGGCCACAGGCGCCGATGAGCAGGCGGTCGATGGCGAGCCGGTGGACGTGCCCGCCGAGCCGGCCGCCGAGGTCGTCGAGGTCATTGAGGTCGTCGAGCCCGACCCGGTCGCCGAGGCGGGTGCGGCGCCGGCCGTGCCGGCCCCGGGGCGCGCCGAGGATCCGGTCACGGTGATCGGCCAGGCCCTGGCCGCCCTGGACGAGGCGATGTCCGTGTTGGGCAGCACGATCGTCCCGGCCTCACTCGATGCGGTAGGTGGTGCGTCGCATGCCTCTCCGTCGCCGGGCGGTACGGTAACCGAGCTTTCCGGGGAGCAGGGGGCTCCCACGGAGCGCGCCGAGGGCGTCGGGGGTGGCAGCCGGCCGGTAGTCGGTGCGCCCCTGCCCACAGGGACGGCCGCGAGCCGGGAGACCCACGAGCCGGCGAGCGGGGGTACCGCACGCCGGGAAGGCGGGGAAGACGGGGCCGGGGGGRGCACCCCGACTTTGGAGAAGGCACCGGCCGATCGCGCGAGCACCGCACCRGTGCGTCGAAGCTGGTGGCGCCGAATGTTTGTCCGTAACGCCCATTGATGTAACTAGCGGTACATAGTCGGCAGTGGGACCGGCTGTCGTCAGCTGAAGCGTCGACGATGTTGATCGGCAATAACGTTTCGAGCGTCACCGATCTACCAGGGGAGAGCATGTCCATGCGAGCGAGATCGCTCGTCGCCGCCGCCGCCGCCATTGTGCTGTCGTCGCTGGCGCTCGTCGCCTGCGGCAGCCGGGCCAGTAGCAGCGGAACGACCTCGGCCGGCAACAAACCGGCCGGGGTGTCGAACAATACAGCTTCGGATATCGGCGTCACGCCGACCGAGATCAAGATCGGTACAATCGCTGGCCTGAGCAGCGGTTTCRGACCGGACACGTTCTCCGCCTCACTGTACGGGGCGCGGGCCTATTTCAAGGCGCTCAACGCCGCGGGCGGAGTAAACGGGCGCACCGTGAACCTCGTCGAGTGTGACGACAAGGGCAGCGGGGACGGAAATGCGAACTGCGCGCACAAGCTCGTCGACGACGAGAAGGTCTTCGCGCTCGCCGGGGTGACGGCGTTCGACTACACGGGTGCGCAGTACATCAACTCCAAGGGTGTTCCGGATATCGGCGGCCAGCCCGTGTCCGCCGCCTACGATCAGTATCCGCACCTGTACTCGATCTACGGCAGCTATTATCCGCGCACCGGCAGCCGTCCCGGCTACAACGGCACGCTCTACGCGGGGACCGAGATCTACCGCTGGTTCAAGCAGAATCTGAAGACCAACGTCGCCGGGGTTGTGTACTACAACGTCGCCCCGTCGGAGCGGTACGCCAAGTCGATCGCGGACGGCCTGCGCAAGGAGGGCTACACGGTCGTCGAGGAGCAGATCAATCTCGGCGCCCCGAGTTGGGACGCAACGGTCCTCGACCTCAAGCGGCGCGGCGTCCAGATCGTCTTCGACGCGATGGACGACGGCGGTAACGCTCAGCTGTGCAACGCCATCGAGTCCCAGAAACTGCCGATCACGGCGAAGGTGACCCCGCCGCAGGGCTGGGCCAACAACATCCGCCAGGTCTACAGCGCCTCCCCGAACTGCCGGAACACGATCTACTCCACCGGCGGCACCGCCAACTATGCGGACACTCAGATTCCCGCGGTCGCCACGTTCCAGAAGGATCTGCAGGCGGCCGCGCCCGATCGGGTGGCCAAGATGAACCTGTGGATGCTCGAGGGTTACGCCTCGGCCCAGTGGCTGACCGACGCGATCCGCTCCTGCGGCGCCGACGTCACCCGCGCCTGCGTCGAGGCGTACATGAACAGCGGCAAGGACTACGACGGTCACGGCCTGCTCATCCCGACCGGCCGGAACTTCAAGAAGTCGCCTGAACCGCCGTCGCAGGAGGAGAACTGCCTCAACGTCGCCCGTTGGCAGGACTCGGCGAACGGCAACCAGGGTGGCTGGGTGACCCAGGTCAAGGACATGAACACCAACTGCTTCACCGTCCCGGATCTGCCCTACCCGGCCGGCTGATCTCTCGCGGGACCGCCTGCGTGATCCCGGGCCCCGGTCGGGGCAACCCTCCACGGCACCGCGGAGGGAACCTCGACCGGGGCCTTTCACATCGGGGGGCCTTTCACCGAGGCCTTTCGCGGCCCTACGCTCGGAATTCCTCCGGCCCGCCCGCGAAGGACCGCTCGCCCCGGTGCAGGACGTAGACCAGGTCCGCCATCGCCAGGGCCTGCTCGGTGTACTGGTCGGCGAGCACGACGGTGGTGCCCGACGATGCGACCGTCGCAAGCCAGCCGAACAGGTCCGCGGCGACCTTCGGGGATAGTCCGAGCGACAGCTCGTCGACCATCAGGACCGAGGGGCGGGCCAGCAGGGCGCGGGCGAGTGCCAGCATTCGCCGCTCACCGCCCGACATCGATCCGGCCCGCTGCATCAGCCGCTCCCGCAGCCGGGGGAACGACTCCAGCGCGGGGGTGATGTCGGGGTGCCCGCTGGCCTCCGCGATGATCTGCAGATTGTSCCGGACCGACAGGGTGGCGAAGACGGCCCGTTCGTCCGGCACGAGCATCAGTCCTCGGCGGGCCCGGTCGACGGTGGACACCTTGGTGATGTCCTCGCCGCGCCAGGTCAGACTGCCCGAACGCAGTGGGATCAGCCCGGCCAGCACCCGTAGGGTGGTGCTCTTGCCCGCGCCGTTGACCCCGAGCAGGGCGGTGACCTTGCCGGGGGGGATGGCAAGGTCCAGACCGTGCAGGACCTCCACGGTCCCGTAGCCGGCCCGTGCCCCGGTCAGTTCGAGTTCGGCCGTCGCCGTGGTCACCGTGCCTCCTGCGGCTGCTTCAGGACCGTTTCATCGTGGCGATGGGCAGCCTGGGCCAGGTACACCGACCGCCGACCATGGCGTACACCTGGTCGGCGACGGAGAAGACCAGGTCGACGTCGTGGTCGACGATCAGGATGCCGACCCCGTCGTCGGCGGTCCGGCGCAGCAGCTGCGAGAACCTGGCGGTCTCGTCGTTGTCCAGACCGCTGGCGGGCTCGTCGAGCAGCAGGATGTCCGGCTGGGCGCACAGCGCCCGCGCGAACTCGACCAGCCGCAGGGCACCGGTGGGCAGCGTGCCGGCGATGGTGTCCCGCAGGTCGGACAGGCCGAGGGAGCCGAGGGTTTCCTCGACGAGGCGGCTGACGTGTCCTCGGCCCTTGGACGCCAGGCCCAGCAGGCCGCCGGCATAGTCCCGGTGCCGGTTTTCCGCGCCGACAAGCAGGTTGTCCGCGACCGTGAGGGTGGGGAAGAGCGAGGGAACCTGGAAGGTCTGCACCAGACCACGCCGGGACCGGATGTCCGGCCGCATTTTTGTGATGTCGCTCTTGTCGAGCAGGACCTTGCCCTCGTCGGGCTGCTCGACCCYGGTCAGCAGGCTGAACAGCGTCGACTTCCCGGCACCGTTCGGGCCGATGAGGCCGGTGATCACGCCCTGGGGGGCGACAAGGTCGACGTGGTCGACCGCGGTCAGACCGCCGTAGCGKCGGACCAGGCCAACGGCCTGTAGCACGTGCCGACTCATACCCGACCTCCGTCCCGCAGGGAGGTCGCCGCCGCGGGTCCCGAACCCCCCTGCTCGTGGCCCACGTGACCTGGTGAGGTGGGGTAGACGTCGGCGGGCAGGCCACCGCGCTCGCCGCGGGGCGCGGGGGGCAGCAGCGGTGCGCCGCTCGACCGGGCCGCATACTCCTGCACCAGGGTCAGCAGGCTGGCCCCGAACGGGGTCGGCCGCGGCGAGCCCGGTGGCAGCACGGGCGAGGAGCGGCCCGGAGGCCAGCTCGCGGATGGCCCGGGCTGGGCGGCCCCCAGCGGCGCGCCGATCCCGGGGATCCCGGAGATCCCGGTGACGCCGGTGATGCCAGTGGTCGCTGGCAGGTATCCGACGGCGGAGATGCGCACCGGCACCGGACGCGGTGCCCGATGGTTGGGATCGACGAAGCCGTCCGCGAGGTGGAGGGCGAGCAGCCGCAGCAGACCCCGGACGGCCGAGGCCAGGCCGCCGGGCATCCAGCCGAGGGCGAGGGCGAGGATGCCGATGGCGAGGATCGAGGATCCGGCCGGCGCCAGTACGTCGATCGTGACGATGAACGCCGCGGCGACGATCGCGCCGGCCGCGCTGTCGGCGCCGAAGACGACCACGGCGGTGAACCACAGCAGGCTCTGCAACGGTGCGAAGTCGTCGGCGGAGAACGAGTAGCTGCTGTGCACCAGCAGCGCACCACCCAGCCCGGCGACGACGGAGGAGACGGTGAAGGCCAGCAGCTTGAGGTTGCGGACGTCAACCCCGACCGCCGCCGCACCCTCCGCATGGTCACGCACGGCGAGCAGCGCCCGACCGAGCCGACCGCGATGCAGATTACCCACGAAGAACAGGCCGAGGCCCAGGCAGACCAGTTCAAGGACGTAGAACGCCTCGTCGGGCAGCTCCCAGCCGAAGAACGTCAGCGGGTCGAGGTAGAGGCCGGTCGCGAAGGTGGGCTGTTCGAAGACGAAACGGCTGACCACGGCGCCGACCGCGAAGGTGGTCAGCGCCAGGGTGAGGCCGCGGCGGCGGATCGCTGGGTAGCCGGTGATCAGACCGATCGGGGCGACGAGCAGGGCGCCGATGAACATCGACGCGACGCCCGGCAGCTTCGGCAGTCCGAACAGGTCACCGTTGGCGAGCTTGAGTGACAGCAGCGCCCCGAGGCCCGCGTAGCCGGCCGAGCCCAGGGAGAGCTGGCCGCTGTAGCCGGTGACGATGACCATCGACAGGAAGATGAGGGCGAGCGCCGGGACCATGAACGCCGAACGCAGATCGGACGGGGCGAAGGTGAGCGGTGCGAGCAGCAGCGCGGCACCGCCGAGCTTGCCCAGGAAGTCGCGGCGGGCCTTGGTCTGGCTGGCCGGGCCCGACGGCGGTGCGCCGCGGCTGGAGAAGCTGGCGGTGGTCCCGGAGTCGCCGGTGCCGAGCTCGCGCAGCTTCGGCACCGCGAGCAGCAGGACCAGCAGGGCGACGATGAACAGGTTCGACTGCAGGACGGTGAGGATCTGGCCCGCGTTACCGTCGAGGGTGAACTGCTTGAGTTCGCTCTGCAGGACGGCGATGCCCAGGGCCGTGAGGACGGCCACCGGCATGYTCGACAGCCGGGCCGCCACCACCACCGCAAAGGTCTCCAGCACCAGCAGGGTCAGCCCGTACGGGGTGAGTTGAAAGCGGGGGGCGAGCAGGATGCCGGTGAGGCCGGCGAGCGTCGTCCCCGCCGCCCAGCCAGCCGCGGCGACCTGGTCCGCGGGAACACCGGACAGCTCGGCGAGCTGCCGGTCGTCGACGACCGCGCGGATCTGGCGGCCAAACACCGTGCGGGTGGCGATGACGCCGATGACCGCGCAGAACACCACGACCATCGCGAGCTCGGCCAGCGCGTCGACACCGATCCGGGTGTCACCGAACAGCTTCACCGACGAGTTCGGGAAGATGCTTGGTGCGTCACTACGCGAGCCCAGACCCCAGATGCCCGCCGTCATCCCGAGGGTGAGGACCAGCACACCGAGGCTGGCGACCAGGGATTCGGCCGCCGATGCGCGGCGACGGGCCAGCGGCCGGAAGACCAACCGCTCCAGCAGCAGGCCGATCCCGGGGGACACCACGGCGAGCGCGATGATGGCGGCCAGCCAGATCGGCAGCCCCCACACGACCACCATCTCGCGGAAGACGTACGCCACCAGCGTGGCGATGCCGCCCTGGGCCAGGTTGAGGACCCCGTTGGTGCGGTAGGTGACCAGCAGGCCGATACCGGACAGGGCGGCGATCGCCCCGAGGGAGATCCCCGCCAGTCCCAGGTCGATGCTGGTCACCGGGCACTCCCTGGGAGCCGGTCGCCGCCGGCCGTCCGGTCGTCGCCGTCCGCCGGGTCACATGTGATCACGGAACTGCTCGCCTTCCGCACCGTGGCATCGTTGGAAACGCAGGCTCTGTCAGGCGTGCTGGCCGGGTGTGGTGGCATTCGCGGCGGGTGCCTGGCCGCCCCCGGGGTCCGTCACAGCGAAGCGCGAGTTCTGCTGGTGCGTGGCCGTTGTCTGCTGGTACGAGCCGGTCTGCTGGTACGAGCCCTGKGGGCGGGTGGCCGGCTGACCGGCCTCGGGTGCGGCACCCGYGCCCGCCGCCGCGATGATCAGCGAGTGTAGGTCGTCGACCTGGCCGGCGGTGTGGGCCTGGGCGGCCTGAGCGGCGTCGAAGCGGTCGGCCACCAGCAGCGCACTTCCCACCAGAATGAGTGCTAGGCCCCCAAAACCGCCGGAAACCACGTAGGGTAGTTGGAAAGCGACGTCCGTCTCCTTGGAGACACCCAGGTAGCAGCCGAGCAGAAGTACGCCGCCGGCGGCCATCACCACCCATCCGCGCAGCGCGCGGACCACGTCGACCACCAGGCGCGATGTGGGCCGCGGGTTATCGGTCCCAGCGGTCTGCTCGTCCACTTTCGTCTCCCCCAAGGAGCATGTCGTCGTCGGTCATGCGGCGCGGTCGTGCGGGCGGCGCGGTCGTGCGGCGGAGCCTCCGCGTGGAGCCCGCCCCCGAGATGATCCGGGTCACGACAGGCGTCAGATTAGTGTGCGGAGATGAACAGGTGCTCCGTCGGGTGGCCCACGGCTGTTCCCGGCGAGCTCCGGCGGCACGGGAAGCTCCGTCGCATTAGGTATACGAGGATAAGCCGGCCGATGGAAGGCCTTGCGAAGTATGCCCGTCTGCAACCAGTCTGCTACTCTATGTCGGCTGGCGGCTGGCGGCTGTCGGCTGGCGGCTGGCGGCTGGCGGCTGGCTGTCGGGCCAGGGGGAAGGGCCGGGAGGGATGCCAGCCGCAGCCTGCCGCACCGCGGGCCGATGCCTGCCGCATCGCGGGCCACCGCGGGGCCACCGCGGGGCCTCAGGTGATGCTCGGAGCGATCCGCTGGCGTGGCGGCAGGGCGGTGGCCCCGGCCGGTGCCGGCCCCCGGCCCCAGCGCCACGCGTCGGCGACGATGCGGTCGATGCTCGACGCCGGAGAGCTCCAGCCGAGATCGGCGCGGATCCGGGTGCTGTCACCGATCAGCGTCCTCGGTTCGGAGACCGGCGGACAGTGGACGCGGCGGACCGGGCGCCCGGCGACCCGGCCGACCGCGGCGAGCACGTCGGTGACACTCACCCCGACGCCGCTGCCCACGTTGAACACCGCGCAGTGCCCGGGGCGCGCGGCGACCAGCGCCGTCAGGTAGGCCGTCGCCATGTCCACGACGTGGACGTACTCCCRCAGCGCGAGGCCGTCCCCGTTGACCCGGAACACGTCCCGGCACCCGCTCGCCACGGCGATCGCCGCCGGGATGATCCGGCTGCCGTCGCGGTCGATGTGTCCCGCGACGGCACCCGCGACGTTGAAGGAACGTAGGATCACCGCGCCGAGCAGCCCGGTGCCGGCCTGGTGGGACAGCAGCCGCTCGGCGGCGAACTTGGAGGTTCCGTAGGGGTTCGCCGGGTCGGGTGGGCAGGTCTCCGGGATCCGGGCGAGGTCGACGTTGCCGTAGACCGCGCAGGTGGATCCGAAGACGAACGCGGGTGCGACCCCGGTGTGTTCGGCGCCCTCCTCCAGGGCGGCCAGCAGGTTGATGGTGCCGGTCAGGTTTGTCTGGAAGTAGCGCACGGGATCCAGCCGCGACTCCCGCACCCGGGTCAGGGCCGCGAGATGGCACACCCCCTCGAATCCCCGGCTGACCCCCGCCGCGGCCAGCTGGCGGGGATCGAGCAGGTCCGCGGCCACCACCTCGACATCGGGGGCGAACCGCGGCGTGGTCATCGGCTCGCGGACCATCGCCGTAACCTGGTGTCCGGCGGTGGCGAGCATGTCCGTGACCACTCCGCCGATGAAGCCGGCCGCGCCGGTGACAAGGACGCGCATGTCCGGGATCAGGATGCGGCCCGCATGCGCATCCCGAGGAGGGTCTCCCGGTGGCGCCAGGCGAGTTCCAGGCAGGCGGCGGCCGACGGGGCGATGGGCTCGGTGTCGACGAGACGGCGCAGCGCCGAGTGGGTGAACGGGATGCCCTCGGTCACCGACCGGTTCGGACCCGCGGTGACGACCGATCCCTCGGCATTGGTCTGGACCATGCTGCCGAAAAGCCGGTCGAAGGCGTCGGCGTCCACCACGACGACGGTGAGGATCTCGCCGAACAGAGTGAGCGCGTCCAGCCCGATCCCGAAGTACGACACCCGCATGGCGCCGGACCGACGCGCCTGCTCGAACGAACGGAACGGCTCGTCGGTGTCATAGTCGATCGGGCTGGACGAGCTGCCGTCGTGCTCCGGGTTGCCCAGCAGCTCCTCGCTCAGCTCACGCATGATGTTGCGCCACAGGTCGAAGTCGGCCTCATGGTGGAACGGGGTGATGCCCGACGGCTGGAAGACCCCGGCCGGGATGACGTGGTACACCCCGCCCGCGGTCGCGACCGAGCCCGCGCTGCGCCGGTGCAGGAAGAAGCTCGCCTGGCCGCCGCGATCGTGGCGGATCGTGAGCGTGTTGATGGACGGCAGGGCCGCCCGCCGGGTGAAGTCGAACGGATCTCCGATGCGCGCCCGGAAGGGCAGCGCGGGCCAGGACAGTCCGCTGCCGGCCATCGCGGCCGCCGTCTCGTGTGCGACGGTCTCGCAGACGTCGACGGCGTCGAAGTACGTCGTGTGGGCGAAGCTCAGCGACGGATGGTTGTCCGTTGACGGTCCCGCGGTCCCGTCACCGCCGATATCGAGCAGGCGAAAACTGAGCCGGTTCTCGAACAGGGTCGGCCGGTCGAGGTCCCGCATCGCCCGCGTGTAGCGCTGGTAGCGGTTCTGCTGACCGCCTCCACCGAGCAGGGGCCGGCTACCGGCCGTCTCGGGTTCGTCTCCCCTGATCGTGGGGGCCTCGGCGCTATCGTGCCACCCAAGGGTGACATCGTCGATGTCCACCGGGGTGTCCCACACCCAGCCGGGTCGGGCCAGTAGCCCGCTGCCGAGTCGGTCGGTTTCCGGGTAGAGCCGCACCGCYGCGCGGGCGAGGCTGATCCGATGGTGGTTGAGGTGATCGCGGGTGAGCCGCCACGCGCGTTGGCTCGCGGCGGCCTGCTCGGCCGCCGGACTGCGCGGCGCTGTCTCCCGGCGACGGTCCGTCATCGATCCCGGGGCCAGGCCGACGTCCTCGGGGGACAGCGCCAGATTGCGGGCGATGTGACGGAGCGTCGAGATGTCGTGGATAGCCCGCCGGCCGCTCTCCACCTTGGATACGTAGGACTGGTCGAAGCCCAGACGGTCGGCGAGCTGCTGCTGCGTGAGGCCGTGGGCCTGCCGGTACGCGCGTAGGAGTTGGCCCACACCAACGCTGGTGGGAGTAGAACGCGGCGGCGTCCATAGCCAAGTGTGACCGGTCACCCGCAACCCTCTCGTCCGACAATCGTGTTACGCGAAGTGAGCATAACGAGCCGGGCATCTAGGGGTGCAGTGACATAATTCGAACATCTCGTGTGGGTGTAATTTTGCGGCTTCCAGCAACATCCTCGGTGCCATGTGTTATGCGAGGGCGTTCCCGTCGAATGTATGTTCATTGGTTGGGAAGTCCGTCCGCGAGGTCGAGGACGATCACAATGATGATCAGGAGGAGTATCCAGCGGAAGAAGCCGATACGGCTCCAGACCTCGCGCGCGATGCCCCGGCCCGCCCGGCCGCCGAGCACCAGCAGTGCGAACAGCGCCCCGCCGACCGTGACGAGGAAGATCCCGGCATTGCTGTGGTCCACGGTCAAGACGATCGCACGCCGACCCCGGGGATCCCCGGGGATCCCCGGAGAGTGTTTCTGTTCGGGTCGCGACCGAAGGTGACCGACCGTTCTCGCGGTTATCCTCCCCGTGTTCGCCGTCGGGCCGGTCGGGGTTGCGCTGATCGGCCTGGTGYCGATCGTCCTAGCGCTGATCGGCCTAGCGCTGATCAACGTGGTCACGTCGAGGCTCTCTCATGTGCTACTGAAGGTCGATGGAACGTGTAGTGCATGCCGTGTTGGAATCGACGTTCACCCACTGTAAGATCAACGCACCCCGACGGGATGAACTCACTCCCCTTCCTCGCCCGCCAAATCGCCGGTCGGCGCGCATCGGAGCCTGCTCGTCCCTACCGTGTTCCGGATGTCGACGGCACTCCTGACCGATCACTATGAGTTGACCATGTTGCGCGCGGCGCTCCGGTCCGGCGCGGCGGATCGCCGTGTGGTCTTCGAAGTCTTCACCCGATCGTTGCCGCCGGGTCGCCGTTTTGGTGTGTTCGCCGGCACCGGTCGGCTGCTCGATGCGCTGGCGGACTTCCGGTTCGGGCCGCCCGARCTAGCTGCTCTGCGGGCCGCCGATGTCATCGACGAGGCCACGGCACAGTGGCTGGCGGACTACCACTTCGGCGGCGACATCCATGGCTTCGCCGAGGGCGAGCCGTTCTTCGCCGAGACGCCCGTGCTCGCCGTCGAGGGCACCTTCGCTGAGACCGTGCTGCTCGAGACACTCGTGCTCGCCATCCTCAACCACGACAGCGCGATCGCGGCCGCTGGGGCCCGGATGGTTGGGGCGGCCGGGGACCGGCCCTGTCTCGAGATGGGATCTCGGCGCACCCATGAGGCCGCCGCCGTGGCCGCCGCCCGCGCGGCCTACCTCGTGGGTTTCGCGGCCACGTCGAACCTGGAGGCTGCCCGGACGTACGAGGTCCCCAGCGTCGGTACCAGCGCGCACGCCTTCACACTCGTTCATCCAAGCGAGGCCGAGGCGTTCGCCGCGCAGGTCGCAGCCCTCGGTGTCGGCACAACGCTGCTCGTCGACACGTACGACGTCCCTGCGGGGGTCGCAGCCGCCGTCGCGACGGCGGGCACCGAGCTTGGGGCCGTCCGGATCGACAGCGGGGACCTGGGTCGGGTCGCCGGCGCCGTCCGCGCGCAGCTTGACGGCCTCGGCGCGACCAGAACACGGATCATCGCGACCGGGGATCTGGACGAGCACGCCATAGCCCGGTTGGGCGACGCCCCAGTAGACGGCTACGGTGTCGGCACCAGCCTAGTCACCGGTGCGGGGGCGCCCACCGCGGGGTTCGTCTACAAGCTGGTCGAGGTCGACGGCGAACCCGTGGCGAAGAGGTCGGTCGGCAAGAGCACCCGTGGGGGGCGCAAGCGGGTCGTCCGCCGCCATGACCTCAACGGCCGGGCCGTCGMTGATGTCATCTTTCCGAGCCCGCCGGGCTCGCCGTCGGYCYCGGACCGCTTGTCCGGTCCGTCCGGCCCGGGGGTGGATCCCGCTGGCTCCGGCGACGCGCTCCCCGCGTCGCCGCGACCGCCCGACCCGGCCCGGGACCGGGACCTGTTGCGTCCGCTGGTGAAGGCCGGTGAGCCGGTCGGTGGCCTGACCGGGCCGGCCGGCACCCGGCGCGCCCGCGAGCACCATCGTCTGGCCCTCGCGGCCCTTCCCCACACCGCTCGGGAGGTGGGCTACGGCCCGCCGTGCCTGCCCGTCGTCCACGCGGAGGGCCGTCCCTGAACCGTCCCGGGCCTCCCTGAGCCGTCCCGGGCCGTCGGGCGGCGTCGCCCACTGAGGTGCCGTTTCCGGCGGGAGGCCGAGGAGGGGCCCGTGTGTGCCGGCGCGGGGATGGCCAGACTGGAGGGGTGGCGCCCGCCTCTCCACCGAACCGGATCCGCGGTCCGTTGGACGGCGAGGGCGGGCGGCATGACGGTGACGCTGTCATGCCGCCCGCCCTCGCCGTCAGCGTGGACGTGGTTCTGCTGACCCTGCGCGCCGGTCGGCTCTGTGTCCTGGTCATCCGCCGGGACGATCCCCCGTTCGGCGGATGCTGGGCGCTGCCCGGTGGTTTCGTCGACCGCGACGAGGATCTCGACGCCTCGGCCCTGCGGCAGCTCGCGGCCGAGACGGGCGTCACGACGACCGGTCACCTCGAGCAGTTGCGGACCTACGGCGGCGCGCACCGCGACCCGCGTGTCCGGGTGGTCAGCGTGGCCTACCTGGCCCTGCTGCCGAATCTCCCGCAGCCGCAGCCACAGCCCGGCCGGGATGGACCGCGGGCCCGCTGGTGGCCGGTGGAGGACCTGGACTCGACCGACGGCCCGACGCTGGCCTTCGACCATCCGCGGATCGTGGGGGACGGCGTGGAGCGGGCCCGGGCCAAGTTGGAGTACACCCCGCTGGCCGCCGCCTTCTGCGAGGAGCAGTTCACCCTGGCCGACTTGCGCCGCGTCTACGAGGCCGCGTGGGGCGTCGCGTTGGATCCGCCGAACTTCCGCCGCAAGGTGCTGTCCACGCCGGGATTCGTCGTACCGCTGGGCCAGCGCACCTCCCCGCGCGGTGGCGGTCGGCCCGCCGAGCTGTATCGGCGTGGCTCGGCGGTCGCGCTGCACCCGCCGCTGCTGCGCCGGTCGGTCTGAGGAGATTCCTCCAGACCGGCCGCGCAGTTGTCGCCTGCCGCGGCCGACGGGTCCGGGTCGGCCGCGGCCAGCCACTCGACGATGCCCGCGACGGCGTCCCGACAGGTGCCGCATCCGGTCGTCGCCCGGGTACCGGTGACGATCGCCGGCAGGTCACGTGCCCCGTCCAACCAGCAGCGGGTGATCCCGCCCTTGGTCACGTTGTTGCACCGGCAGATGGTGACCCGGTCGGGCAGGGTCGCCGGACTGTCGGTGACGGTGACCTCGGTCCGGGTCGGGAACAGCAGGCTGCGCCGGTCGGCCGGCACCGGAGCCTGCCGGTCGAACAGCTGCGTCACGGTCCCCACCGTCGGGTTGTCACCGAGCATGATCGCGCCCACCAGTCGGTCCCCGCGGATCACCAGCTTCTTGAAGGTGCCCCGGGTGACATCGACGAACTGCAGCACCTCGGCGTCCTCGTCGAACTCGTCCACGTCGACCTCGCCCATGGTGGCGAGATCCACTCCCGACGCCTTGAGCCTGGTCACGGGTCGGGCGCCGCTGTAGCGCGCGGCGGGGTCGGCGGCGGTGACAACGTCGGCCACCACCCGGACCTGGTCCCACGCCGGCGCCACCAGCCCCTGCACCGTCCCGTCGTGCTGCGCGCAGTCACCGACCGCGAACACGGCCGGATCGGCGGGGGAGCGCATCTGATCGTCCACCACGATCCCGGCTTCGACCGGCAGGCCGGCCGCCGCGGCGAGGTCGGTCACCGCCACGACGCCGGTCGAGACCACCAGCAGATCGGCGTCGAGCACCTCGTCGCCGGCCAGCTCCACGCCGGCGAGCCGCTCGTCGCCATGGATCCGGACGACCCTGGCCTCGAGCCGGGACCGCACCCCGAGCCCGGCCAGCGTCCGGACCAGCACCTGTCCGGCCCGCCGGTCGAGCTGGCGGTTCATCAGGTGACCCGCAGCGTGCAGGACCGTCGTGTCCAGACCGCGGCGGACCAGGCCGCGGGCCGCCTCCAGGCCGAGTAGGCCGCCGCCGAGTACCACCGCGCGGGTGGCCCGTTCGGACTGGGTGAGGATGTGCCGGCAGTCGTCGAGGGTGCGGAACGCCGCCACTCCGGGTAGCAGCGTCCCATCCGGT
>NZ_MRUJ01000070.1:0-27565 GCF_002099325.1 Frankia sp. KB5
GAATCACCAACCTCTCAAAAAGACGCACCCCCAGCAACTCCTGCGCAGAGCCGCCGAACTCCAAGAGTAAACGGCGCGGGGGCCGAGGACTCGTCGTAGGGCGGCTCGTCTCACCGCGGGCCRCCCGCGGCTGGGTCGAACCGGACTACAAGCAGGTCAAACACGAACTGGGYTGGGCCGACTTCCAGGTCCGCTCCGCCACCGCGATCGCCCGCCACTGGACCCTGGTGAACTGCGCGTTCAGCCTGWGCTGGCACGACACCCCCGCCAAGCCGCCCGCACCCAGCCCAGCCGGCGACAGCCCKCACCCGGTCCGTCCTGGCACACCGCCCCGATGYCCCACACCCCGCGAACTGATCGACACGCTCGCCGCCGGACACCAGCTCTGCCTCTACCTACCCCCGTAGATCACAGATCACGAACTGCCCATCACAACAAACCACCGCCAGTTGCCTCGATGATATGCTAACATCTATAGCTGTCGATGCACCGACCTCTTGAGGCCGCCCGGATAATTCGCATGGTCAAAACTGAGACAGAAGATCTCTGGCCGTCTGCGCTCGCTCGCTGGGATCCGCCACTTCTGTGCTCTGCATAGCTATCTTCGACAGCCCGCAAGAACGGCCTCGGCGCGCTCGACGCCCTCGCTCGTCTCACCACGGGCCGCCCGTCGCTGCCCGAAAACAGCCCAGCCCTCACCGCCGCCGCGCAACCATCCGTCACTGTCAATCAAGCGGCACCTCTGGCCAGTTACATCTGAATATGTATTATTCGCAGGCCGAGACGCCCGATTGATCTTGATTGAGAAATTTTGATAATGTTGTTGATTGGGTACGATTATGACTGAATATTCCAAAATTTTCGCGGCTCTTGCAGACGCGACCCGTCGTAACATGGTCGAGCGACTTGTCGAAAATGACGCCACAGTCGGTGAGCTCGCCAAGCCGTATGGGATAAGCCTCCAGGCGGTCTCCAGGCACCTCAAGGTGCTTCAGGAAGCCGGCTTGATCCGCCGCCCTGGAGGTGGCCACCGCAGCCCGGTACGTCTCGAAGAGGATGCGCTCGGCCCAGCGGCCCAGTGGATCGAGGAATTTTACAACTCTCGCCTCAGATCCAAGAACAACGATATCACCGGAGAGATCATAAGGACAGCTAACCCGACCCCGGGGGAATTCATAGTTGTCCAAGAATTCCCGTTCCCTCTAAGGCAGCTGCACCAGATCCGAACGGATCCTGAGCTGTACGTGCAATGGATTGCGCCGCCTGAGACGCAGGTCAGGATCATGTTCTGGGACCCCAGGCCTGGTGGGCGTTGGCGCCTCCGTTTCGTCGGGRACTCGAAGGTCGACATCTACGGCACCTTCCACGAGTACGACTCTGAATTGATCGTGCAAGTGTTTACAATTGGCAATAAAACCGACAATCTCGCAATCTCGAGCCAGCGGGCCAAGGATGTCGGCGGCGGCGAAAGYAGGATGTCCCTCAAGGTGGCGACCGACAATCTCGAGGCCTGCGCGGGCTTCATACGCCGCTGCTACTCCGAGACCGAGACCAACTCTTCCGATATCCACAGGGAGGTGGAGGACGCGATCAAGGAAACCTTCCGCAGAGCTACACGCATGCCCGAAAGCGATGCAGCGTAAGTTGATCAGCGGTGTGTGTCCGACAGATACCGGATCCGCCCGGGCCCTGGGTCGGCATGCTGCGCTTCGCGGCCTTGGCGGTCGCGGTCATCGCCGAGGACAGTGGCGCGGAGCATCGGGACGCCGCCCAGCAACTCCTGCGCAGAGCCGCCGAACTCCAAGAATAAACGGCGCGGAGGGCCGAGGACTCGTCGTCTTCAGGGAAGGGCCTTCTCAATTCGTCTTCAGGGAAGGGCCTTCTCAATCCAGTCCCTGATCGTGGCGTGGCGGGCAGCCCAAGCGTCCCGCACCCRCACCGCCCAAGCTCTGAGCAGGGCCTCGTACTCGCCGGCCTCGTCAACGAGCCCGCCATTACACCCTCACCTGCCCTTCAGTCCCTGCGCCCGGTGACGACTCGGGCCGGGGTTCGACGACGGATCGGGCCGCGGGTGCGGCAGCGCGCTCGTCGACAGCCAGCCGTCGGCCGGTCCACCGGCGCAGACCGGTCGCGGCGAGCACGACGCCACCACCGACGGCGTAGGAATACACCCGCAAAGTCCACGCGTCACCGGGCAGATCCGTGAACAGCGAGACGTAGACGGGGTGCGCGGCCGCGGCGACGGCGAGCCATTCCAGCCGCCCGGCGATGACGGCGAGCGCCGCCAGCAGCACCCCGTACCAGGGCTGGACCGGGGTCGCGACAAGGAACGCGGCACCGACCAGCCACAGCGCGGCCCGTTCGACGGGAACCCGCTGTGGATCGGTCCGCAGCACGGCGACCGTGACCGCCGCCAGCAGGGTGGCCGCTGCCGCCTTCGCTGCGGATCCGTCCAGGTGCAGCAGCCCGGCGAGCAGGAGAAAGCGGCTGCCCTCCCCGTAGCCCTCGACGTCGAGGTACTGCGGGAGGAAGCCCAGCGCCTGTGTGCCGACGGCGAGGATGTGCGGCAGGTAGGACAGCACGACCACCCCGGCGGCGGCTCCGACGAGCGTGACGGGCCGGCGCCGGGCCGCCGCGGGCAGCAGCAACGCCGGGTACAGCTTCACCGCTACCGCGCCGCCGAGCAGCGCCCCGGCAACCCCCGTCCGCAGCGGGCGGGACCGGGCGGTGAGGACCGCCAGAGCGCTGAGCGCCAGCACGGCCCCGAGGACGTCGACGTGCGCATCGGAACCGATCTCCAGGCCGGCGAGCGGCGAGAACGCATAGAAGGCCGCGTGGCGCGGATCGCGGCCTCGCGCCACCAGCATCCGCATCATCAGCCCGACCAGCGCCAGGGACATCAGCGAGGCGTAGAGCTGGAGTTTGTGTTCGCGTGGCGGCCCCGGCAGGACATGAACGGCGGTGAAGTACGCCTGCGCCACCGGCGGGTAGATGGTGTGGGCGCGCGGGTAGTTCAGCCGGATGCAGTGCGGGCCGCGCCCGATCGCCGCGCATCCGGCCGGATCCGGGAACAGCCAGCGATCGCGCAGCCGGGCCAGTTCCGGAGCGAGCGGGCCGTACCGGTAGGGGTCGATCCCGGCGGCCTGGACCCGACCGTCCCAGGCGTAGCGGTACAGGTCGTCGGAGAGCTGCGGGCCGGTGGTGGCCGCTACGGCGTGGATGGCGACGATTCCGCCGAGCAGCATGGCGACGGCCAACCGGCGCGGGGCCGCGTGGACCAGCAGCGCGGCCGTGGCGACACCGAGCGCCCACCAGAGCATGACGGGGTAGAGCACCCCTGCCCGGCCAGGCAGGTATCCCGGCGCCGCAAGGACGGCGCACTGCGTCGCGAGCAGACCCGCGAGCCCGACACCCGCCCCGACCAGGGCCAGGGCGGGCCTGAGGCGTGGCGCGGTGCGGGTTCTGGGCATGGTCCCGAGACTGGCAGGCGCAGCGCCGGCGCGGGAACACCGCGCCGGGCCTTCCTCGTTCCGTAATGCCGGTCCTCGGTCGCGAGTGGTCCCGGCGACCTACCGTGCATTCGTGCGACAGTTGCCCCGCTGGTTGCCCCGCCGGTTACCTCGTCTGCTGACCGAAAAGCTGCCGGAACCACCCCCGGTCCTGCGGCGCGGCCCCCTGCGCGAAAACGCATTCCCCAGTCGGCTGCACGATCCACGGATGGCGGCTCTCCTCGGAGTCTGGCTCGGGATCGCCTTCGGAACATGCTTTCTGACCGGGCTGGTATCGCATTTCATGCAGCATCCGCCGTCCTGGCTGGAATGGCCTTCCCGACCCGCCTGGCTGTACCGGGTGACCCAGGGCCTGCACGTGACCACCGGACTCGCGAGCGTCCCACTGCTGCTGGCGAAGCTGTGGACGGTGTATCCGCTGTTGTGGGAATGGCCCCCGATCCGTTCCGTCGCCCATGCGGTGGAGCGGATGACGATCGTGCCGTTGATCGCAGGGGCGATCTTCCAGCTCAGCACGGGCATCGCGAACATCGCGCAGTGGTACCGGTTCCACTTCTTCTTCACCGTGACCCATTACTGGGTCGCCTGGATCACGATCGGCGCGCTGGTCCTCCACATCGTCGCGAAGCTCACCGTCATCCGGGCGAATGTGGGCCGTCGCCGCCATGAGCGCGCGCACCTGGCCGCCGCCACCATGGCCACCACCACCATGGCCACCACCACCATGGCCACCACCACCATGGCCACCACCACCATGGCCGGCGCCGCCCCGGGGACGGGCGGTCTGACGCGGCGCGGCCTCGGCCTCGCGACGGGGACCGCCGCCGGGGTGATCGTGGCGACGACCGCCGGTCAGTCGGTTCCGGGCCTGGCCCGGCTGGACCTGCTCGCGCCGCGGCGGCCCGACATCGGCCCGCAGGGGCTCCCGGTGAACCGCACGGCGCGAGCCGCGCGGGTCACCTCCCTCGCCCGTGACCCCGGGTACCGGCTGGAGGTGGTCGGTCCGCGCCGGGTGGTGTACACCATCGAGGAGCTGCACGCGCTGCGTCGGTACAGCTCGAAGCTGCCGATCACCTGCGTCGAGGGATGGGCCGCGGACGCCACCTGGCACGGGCCGCGGCTGCGGGATCTACTGGACGCCGCCATGATCCCCGCCGACGCGACGGTCCGGGTCGAGTCCCTCGAGGCCCGCGGGGGCTACCGGGCAAGCGACGTCAACCCCTCGCACGCCCGGGACTCGTTGACCCTGCTCGCGACCGGAGTGAACGGCGCCGACCTCGACCTCGATCACGGTTATCCGGCCCGGCTCATCGCGCCGAACCGGCCCGGGGTCCTCCAGACGAAATGGGTACATCGGGTGGTGATGGTATGAACGCCGTCGTGCTGCGCGGTGTCGCGGTGGCGGCCGGGCTGGCCGCGATCGGTTACGGGGTCGACGGCGTGCTCACCCACCAGCAGGCCACCCGGCCGCCGAACACCGTGGTCTGGCTGATCGGCGGGGTCCTGGTCCATGACGCGTTGCTCGTGCCCGCGACGATGCTCGTCGGCTTCCTGCTCACCCGGTTGGTCCCACCGCCCTACCGGTCCGTCGCACAGGGCGCACTGCTGGTGAGTGCGGCGGTCGCCCTGTCGTCGCTACCGCTGTGGCGTGGCTACGGCGGGGACCCTGGGAACCCGACGGTGAACCCGCTGCCGTACGGACGCAACCTCGCGCTCGTTCTCGCAGTGGTCTGGGCCGGCGCGGCGGCCCTCATGGTGAGTCGGGCGGTCCGCGCCCGGCGGGGAATCATCCAGTCGGGAGACGCCGGCGCAGCGCGGCGAAGTGCCGACCGGCGTCGCACCAGGTCCGGGTGATCAGCAGTCCGGCGTCCGGCGCGATGCCGGTCAGATCGTCCCCGTCCACCAGGCACCAGGAGAAGGGCCGCGACACCCGGCCGGTCGCGTCCTCCAGCCGGACCCGCATCGGACCGGTCTGGGTGCCCGGCGGTTCGAGTTCGACGAGCACCCGGCCGGAGGGGGCGAGGAGTTCCCCGGCCCGGCGCAACAACCGGGTCGGGTCGCCGCCGATGCCGATGTTTCCGTCGGCAAGCAGCAGCGCGACCCATCGTCCCTCGGCAGGCACCCGGCCGAACACGTCCCGCCGTAGTGCCGGCACACCGGCCCGCCGGGTAAGGTGCACCGCGAACGGCGCGACGTCGATGCCGAGGGCCGGCACCCCGCGGGCCGCGAGCGCGGCCGCGAGCCGGCCGGGCCCGCAGCCGACGTCGAGGGTCGGGCCGCCGCAGTGACGCAACAACGACAGATCCCCGGGGGACAGCGCCCCGGTGGACCAGGTGGACCAGGTGGGCGGGGTCGACGCCGCCGGGGACAGGGTGCCACGCCAGCGGTTCACCGGCAGCGGGTCGCGTCGCCCGTCGGGACGGCGCATCCACAGCTGTCCACCGGCGGAGCGCAGTCCCGCCTCGTAGACGGTCGTCGGTCCCCACCGGCCGTCGGGGACGCCGGTCAACACGCGGTGGCCCGGCCGGCGGCGATGCGATCCCCGTGCGTGGCGCGCAGCGCCGCGGCGAAGCGTCCACCGGGCACGAGCCGGGCGACCGCGTCGGCGTCGGCCATGGTGTCGACGTCACGCACCGTCGGCAGGGTTGTGACCGTCAGGCCGGCTTCGGACAGGCGGGCCCGCTGCCGTGCGCCGGTGTCCGGGCGCGAGGTCGGCACGCCACGGAGAAGATCGCCGTCGGGGGTGGTCAGGCCGAGTGCCCACCATCCCCCGTCCGCGGCGGGACCGAACACCGCGTCGGTCGCGTGCAGCGCGTGGCAGGCGGAGGCGAGCAGGGCTGCGGTCACCTGGGGAGTGTCCATCCCGATGAGCAGGGTCGGCTCGGTGCCGGCGTCGAAGGCGGCGGCGAGCCGGACGTCGAACGGCCCCGACACCTGCGGCATCACTTCGATCGCGATTCGTCCGCCCGGGGTTCGTCCGCCCGGGGTTCGTCCGGCCGGGATTCGTGCGAACGAGGTCTCCAGCCATGGGCCGACCGCGCCGTCGAGGACGAGGACCGGGCGCAGTGCGTCGAACCCGGGCAGGCGAGTCAGCTCCTCAACCGCGGCCAGCGTGTCCGCGAGCGCGGCCGCCGCGACGGCCGCCGCCTGGTCCGGGCGCAGGGGCGGCGTGAGGCGGGTCTTGACCCGCCCAGGTACCGGCTCCTTCGCCATCACGAGCAGCCTCACCGGAGGCTCGCCAACAGGGCGGACATGTCCCGGGCCGTCCGGGCGGCGCCGAGCGGTGTCCCGGTCACCTTGGAGCGCCCGACCCGAGGGGTGTAGGCCACGTCGGTCTCGACTATCCGCCAACCGGCCTGGGCCGCCCGCAGCAGCAGTTCCAGCGGATAGCCGAACCGGCGGTCGGCGACGGGCAGTCGGAGCAGGTCCTCCCGGCGGGCCACCCGCATCGGGCCCAGATCATGGACGGGAACGCCGTGCCGGCGCAGCCGCCCGGCGACCACCGCGTTCCCGAGTCGGGCGTGCGGCGGCCAGGCCCGCATCGAGGTCGGGCGACGGCGACCGAGAACCAGATCGGCCCGGCCGGCCAGCAACTGCGTGACGAGACCGGGAAGCTCGGCGGGGTCGAGGGATGCGTCCGCGTCGCACACGCCGACCACGTCGGCGTCCGCAGCGAGCAGCCCGGCGTGCACGGCGGCGCCGTAGCCGCGCTCGGGCACGTCAACGACGACCGCCCCGCGTTCCAGCGCCACCTGGCGGGAGCCGTCGCGCGATCCGTTGTCCGCGACGATCGGCCGATAGTCGACGGGCATCCGGTCCAACACCCAAGGTAACGCCCCGGCCTCGTCCAGGCAGGGCAGGACGACGTCGACGGAGGCCCCGATCCCACTACGTTGCGTGAACATGATCGGGACTGTAGTGCCGTCCGCGCGTGATCAACCCTTACGAAACAAGGAATGCCCGGGTCCCGTCCGGCGGCTCGGCACGGACACGACGACGAGCACGACGAGCACGACGAAGCGGAGCATTACGAAGCGGAGACATCCGAACCGATCATGGCCGGGACGGCCGTCGCCTTACCTATCGTGGCTGGGTGGCCCGTGTGCTCGTCGTTGACGACGACGCCCTCGTCTCCGAGGTGGTTGACCGCTACCTGCGCAACGCCGGCTTCGACGTCGACCGCGCCGCGGACGGACCCACGGCCCTGCGGGTGGCCGAGACAACCCCACCGGACCTCGTCGTCCTCGACCTGATGCTGCCCGGTCTCGATGGCATCGAGGTGTTCCGCCGGCTCCGGGCGCACCGACCGGTACCAGTGATCATGCTGACCGCACGTGCCGACGAGTCGGATCGCATCACCGGTCTGGAGATCGGCGCCGACGACTACGTGACCAAGCCGTTCTCGCCGCGGGAGCTGACCCTGCGCGTGCAGTCGGTGCTGCGGCGGGCGAACGAGACGGTGCCGGGCGCGGAAGCCGGCGTCCTGCGGGCCGGCACCCTCGTCGTCGACGCGGCCGCGCGGACCGCCACCCGGCACGGGGTTCCGCTCGGGCTGACGGTGCGCGAGTTCGATCTGCTGGCCTTCCTGCTGCGCCGGCCCGGCCGGGCCTTCACCCGGGGCGAGCTGCTCGAACACGTGTGGGGATGGAGCTATGGCGACCCCTCGACGGTCACCGTGCACATCCGTCGACTGCGGGAGAAGATCGAGGATGATCCGACCGCGCCCCGGATGCTTGTCACGGTGTGGGGGGTCGGGTACCGCTACGATCCCGGCACCCCGCGCCCCGACAGCACCCCGCGCCCCGACAGCACCCCCACCGGACAGGTGGCGGCACCGGACGAGGGACGACACCGAGGATGAGACCCGAGGCGGTGCGGCGGGACGACGACCCCACGGGCGGGCTGCGAGCGAGAGCGAGGCCCCGATGAACGCCGACCTGGAGGTCATGGGGATCGCGCTCGGCTGTTCGACGGCGGCCGCGCTCACCGGCCTGCCGTTGCTGCGGGCGCTCCGGAGGCGGCCATTGTGGGCGACAGCAGCGTCATTGAGCGTGATACCGGTCGTCGCGGTGACGGTGGGGGTCGCCGGCACGGCACAGGCAATGTTCCTCTCCGATCATGACTTGCGGGTCGTGCTCATCGTGGTGGTCGTGTCGGCGGTGGTGGCGTCGGCATCCGCGGTGCGCCTGGGTGGCCCGGTCGTGGCGGCGATCGGGACGCTGACCCGGGCGACGGCGGCCCTGGGCGAGCCGGGCTATCACGGCGCCGACCGTGTTCCGACCGCCGAGCTCGGCGCGCTGGCGACGACCCTGGACGCGACCCATGTCCGCCTCGTCGAGGCGCGGGAACGGGAACGGGCACTGGAGGCAAGTCGCCGCGAGCTGGTGGCCTGGATCAGTCATGACCTGAGAACCCCGCTCGCGGGAATCCGGGCGACGGCCGAGGCCCTGCAGGACGGCCTGGTCACGGACGCCGAGACGACGGCCCGCTACCACCGGCTGATGCTCGCCGACGCCGAGCGGCTGACCGGCATGGTCGACGACCTGTTCGAACTGGCCCGGCTGCAGGCCGGTGCGCTGCGGCTGAGTCTGGAGAAGGTGCGCGTCGCCGACGTCGTCTCGGACGCGATCGCCGCGGTGGACCCGATCGCGCGGGCCAAGGGAGTCGTCGTCAACGGGCGGGCCGACCACGCCGGGTACGTTGACGCCGACGCGGCCGAGGTGGGGCGCGTGCTGACCAATCTCCTCGTCAACGCCATCAGGCACACCCCCGACGACGGAACGGTGGAGATCACCGCTACCGCGGACGCCGACCGGGCGGTCTTCGCCGTGGCGGACCGGTGCGGCGGCATCCCGCAGGAGGAGCTGCCCCGCGTGTTCGACCTCGGATTCCGGGGCGAGTCGGCCCGGACCCCCGGTGGTGACGACCATCCGCACCAGCCACGGATGCGGTCGGGGATCGGCCTCGCGATCGTCCGTGGCATCGTCGAGGCGCACGGGGGCGACGTCACCGTGCACAACCATCGGGAGGGCTGCCGCTTCGTCGTCGCGCTTCCCACGTCCTGACGTCCGGACGCCGCCCGGGGTTGCGACGGCACGGGCCGGGCCGGGCTGGAGACGTTCCGTGGTTCGTAAGATCCGGCGCGTCCCGGCACCGTTAGCGTCAGCGTCATGCGGGTTCTCGTCACCGGTGGCGCCGGCTTCATCGGTTCTCACGTTGTTGACGCGCTGGTCGCGGCGGGCGACGAGGTCAGGATCCTCGACGCCCTGCTTCCGGCGGTGCACCGGACGAAGCCCCAGGTCAACAACGCCGCCGAGATGATCGTTGGGGACGTGACCGATCGGGACCAGGTCGCCGAGGCACTGAGCGGGATCGATGTCGTATGCCACCAGGCCGCCATGGTGGGTCTGGGGGTTGATCTGGACGACCTTCCGGCGTATGCCACGAACAACGATCTCGGCACCGCGGTCCTGCTCGCGGCGATGGCCCGCGCCGGGGTGGGGCGACTGGTCCTGGCGAGCTCCATGGTGGTCTACGGCGAGGGTGGTTACCGCTGCCCGACGGACGGACCAGTGCGCCCCGGACCACGGCAGGCCGCCGAGCTGGACGCGGGCCGTTTCGAGCCGCCGTGYCCACGGTGCCACCGGCCGCTCGCGCCCATCGTGGTCCACGAGGACGCCCCCCTGGATCCCCGCAACGCGTACGCGGCGACCAAGGTCGCCCAGGAGCATCTCGCGGCGGCGTGGGCGGCGGAAACCGGCGGAACCGCCGTGGCACTGCGCTACCACAACGTCTACGGTCCGCGGATGCCCCGGGACACCCCCTACGCCGGCGTCGCGTCGATCTTCCGCAGTGCGCTGGAACACGGGCGGGCCCCGCGGGTCTTCGAGGACGGCCGGCAGCTGAGGGATTTCGTGCACGTCCACGACGTCGCGCGGGCTAACCTGCTGGCGTCCGGCCAGCCGCAGGCACCTGGCCGGCTGGTTCCCCTCAACATCGGCTCCGGTGATCCCCACACCGTCGGGGACATGGCGGACGCGCTGGCTCGTGCCTTCGGCGGTCCGAGGCCCGTCGTGACCGGCACCTCCCGGGTCGGCGACGTCCGCCATATCGCAGCCTCCTCGGCCCGAGCAGGCGATCTTCTCGGCTACCGGCCGCGGGTCGACTTCGCCGAGGGGATGCGGGCCTTTGCCCATGATCCGCTGCGGGACTGAGATTCTCCCCGGGTCCGCAATCCTCCCCGGGCCCGCTCGGGGCAGACCCACGAAGGACTAATCCCCGCCGACCATCTTCATGAGATCRAAGATGCATCCGCCGAACACGCTGCCCGTGAACGCTGCCCGTGAACGTGCAGGACGCGAACGTCACGTCAAAGAACGAGCACCGAATGAAGGTGCAGGTGGTGAAAGCAGTGTCCRAATAGACTGATGCGCTAAACCGGACCCCCGGAAAGTGCACTCGGTCAAATCCACCGCACGAAGAAAACATGATCATAGCTCTGGCCAGACCGATCCCCGCCGTCGGGGCCCAGGGACCGGGTGGTCGTCCGCGTCCGCGGGGCCGGTTCGCCGTATTTCCGTTCGGCCCTGCGCCGCCGCCTTCCGGTCAGACACGATCTTCAGTGCCCACCCATGGTCGCACTCCGAACTGGGCGTATCACTCGACGAGGCATCAATCGCCCACGAATTGTGTTGCATGCCACATGTCCCGTCGATGCTATCCGGCGACAGGAGGTGACGATAAACACGATCCCATCTCGGATATACGGCGGAAAATAGTAGCCGGGGGCCGGCACCATCAGGTATATGGTCTTCGCGGCGCCAAGGGGCACCGCCGGAGTCAAGAGGCTGAGCGGAGAAGGATCGTGACCACGGACAGCGCCCAGACAGGGCAGGCCGGCGAACCGGAACGGCTCGAGGAGCGAAGCACCTCCCCGCACCGAGTAGTGATCATCGGGTCTGGCTTCGGAGGTCTGTTCACCGCGCAGGCCCTCCGCAAAGCACCGGTCGAGGTCACTCTCGTCGCGAAGACGACGCACCATCTGTTCCAGCCGCTGCTCTACCAGGTGGCGACGGGTATCCTGTCCGAGGGCGAGATCGCCCCGACCACCCGTGAGGTACTGAGCCGGCAGGACAACGCGCAGGTCGTCCTCGGCGAGGTGACCACCATCGACGTGAACGCAAGAACGGTCACGTCCCAGTTGCTGGGTCGCACGACCGTGCACCACTACGACAGCCTCGTCGTCGCCGCGGGCGCGGGCCAGTCGTACTTTGGCAACGACCATTTCGCCACGCACGCCCCGGGCATGAAGAGCATCGACGACGCGCTCGAGCTGCGCGGCCGGATCTTCGGGATGTTCGAGCTCGCCGAGGCGTCCACCGATCCCGCGGACGTGGAGCGGTTGCTGACCTTTGTYGTCGTCGGGGCGGGCCCCACCGGCGTGGAGATGGCCGGGCAGATCGCGGAACTCTCGCGCCGGACCCTGCGGCGGGACTTCCGCAGCATCGACCCCGCCAAGGCCCGAGTCATCCTGCTGGACGCCGCACCCGCCGTCCTGCCGCCGTTCGGCGAGCGGCTCGGCGCGAAGGCGGCCGACAAGCTGACCAAGATCGGCGTCGATGTGCAGCTGGGCGCCAAGGTCGTCAATGTCGACGCGACCGGCATCGACGTCGAGGACAGCGACGGCACCCGCCGGCGCATCGACTCGGTCTGCAAGGTCTGGGCCGCCGGCGTTGCCGCGAGCCCGCTGGGCCGACAGCTCGCCGAGCAGACCGGTGCGGGGCTCGACCGCGCCGGCCGCATCGAGGTGCTGCCCGACCTGACCCTGCCGGGTCATCCGGAGGTGTTCGTCATCGGGGACATGGCGAGCCTCAACCGGCTGCCCGGCGTGGCGCAGGTCGCGATCCAGGGCGGCCGGCACGCCGCCAAGGAGATCCAGGCCTGGGTCRCCGGCAAGCAGACGGGCCGGCCGTTCGAATACCATGACAAGGGCAGCATGGCCACCATCTCGCGGTTCAGCGCGGTGGCGAGCATTGGCAAGGTGCAGTTCAGCGGCTTCTTCGCCTGGCTCGTCTGGCTGGCCGTGCACCTCGTCTACATCATCGGGTTCAAGCACCGGCTGACCACCCTGCTTCACTGGACGGTGAGCTTCATCGGCCGGGGCCGGTCGGAACGTACCGTCACCGAGCAGCAGATCTTCGCCCGGGTCGCGGTCCAACGCCTCGGAACGGACTTCGCGCCCTCCCTGCCCCCGCACGCGAGTCAGGAGGCGCCGTCCTGGACGGGGGCCCGGACGATCGTGCCGATGCAGCCGCAGGCCAAGGGCGAGGGCAAGGGCGAGGACAGCCGGCAACCGTCCCGGGTCTAGCGCGTAGCGCGGATCCGGCCTTCCACGTGGTTCGCACCACGCTCGCATGTTGCTCACATCTCGCTGTCGCATCGTGGGCTCCGACCGCGTGCCGCCGTGGCGCGCGGCGCCCGGCCGATCGCCGCCGCTCAGGGCCGACGACCGGTTCGCGGCGTAGTGACGCGACGCGGAAGGACGACACAGATGCGCAGCTTCCTGACCGGACGATGGGGTGCTGGGGTCGCCGCAGCGGGTCTGCTTGGGCTCGGGTTGGGGGTCGGGCTCGGGTTCGGCGGGACAGCCGCATCCGCTGCCTCGGACCGGACTGCCAGCGCAGCAGCCACCCCAGCCGACCACACGTTCCTGGGCGACCATCCGCGACTCGCCGAGGCCCGGCTGCGTTCCCACGACGGGCTGCGTCCCCATGGCGGCATCTGGGCCGGCGGCGGCGTACACGGTGAGGCAACGGTCAAAACCGGCAAGGGCTTCCAGGTAGTGGCGGGGCAACGCGGGAAGGTGACCGCGGTGAGCCCCACCTCCCTGACGGTCACYAGTGAGGACGGCTACGTCGGCACCTATGTGATCAACGCCGATACCCGGTTGCGGATCGACGGGGACGCCGCGAAGGTCTCCGACCTCCACCCGGGGGCGACGGTCCGGGTGGGCGCGACGGTCAAGGACGGCACCCGCACGGCGGTGGTCGTCGCCCAGCCCCAGGACTGACCTACCGCCGAGGGCCTATCCCGGCATCGAAGATCACCTGGGGGACGCCTGTCAGCGTGACGGCGGCGTCCCCCCTCCGCCATCCGGCTCGTCCGCAGGAAGCTCCGGACAGCCCTCGCGTTCGAGGTCCGCGGCGCGGACCATGCGACACCGCGGGCACGGTGTCCCCGGCCGCGCCATCGTCTTCAGCCCCTGGCGGGGACGCCGTCCCCGATGTTCCGGACACCGCAGGTACAAGAAGTCGGCCTGAACGGGCATCGATTTCTTCATGGCAGGGGAACCTTTCCGGTTCCACCGCATTCCCGACACTTGATGTTGGCGTCACCGTCGAAAAGACCGTCCTCGTCCGATTCCGCCTGCGGGCGCGTCTGATACTGCGTGCCGTTGCAGGACGAGCAGGTCATCAGGCCTAGGCTGAGCCGCTCGTCGGGCGGCCGAAAATACCGACTGGATCTTTTTCGTTGTCTCGCCACGCGATCAAGGGTGCACGCTCCATCACAGCCTGTCCAGACGCATCCACCACCAGGGCGTCATCCGGGAGACAGGCGCACCGTACTCATCCCATCCATCACTCGTCCGGCTACTTTGCCTACATTTTGACCCCCGGGCCGGCGCCATGGTGAGCGGCGGGAGCGACTGGACGACCGCGACCTCGTCGAAGCGGCCGTGTGCCTCGCCAACGGCGAGCGCAGGAGTGCTCCTGCTGGTCTCATACGATGACCGACTGATTCGTCGAGGCAGGCAGGCCGTCGTGCCGCGGTGGCCTGTCCCGGCACCGCGATCGGCGCGCAGTCCGTGGCCACCCGGAGAAGGACGAGGGATGGATGATCAATAATGCTGCCCACGTACGGACCAACCGTGCCCGCTGGAACGAGATCTCTGACGACTACCAGCGACTGAACGCCCCGCAGATCCGCCGGCAGGTGTTCACCGGCGACATCTCCTGGGGGCTATGGGCCGTTCCGGAATCACGGCTCGGCGTGCTCGGTGAGGTCACCGGACGGGACATCCTGGAGATGGGCTGCGGGGGCGGCCAGTGGTCGAGCGCGCTGGTCCGGCGGGGGGGCCGACCGATCGGCTTGGACCTCTCCGAACGGCAGCTGCACCACAGCAGAYAGYTCGCCGCGGAGACCGGGCTGTCCTTCCCCCTGATCCAGGCGAGTGCTGAGGCGGTGCCCTTCGCCGACGACTCGTTCGACATCGTCTTCGCCGACCACGGCGCCTTCTCCTTCGCGGACCCCTTCCGGGCCGTGCCGGAAGCCGCACGCGTGCTGCGCCCCGGCGGCCTGCTCGCCTTCAGCCACGTCAGCCCGATCTACGAGATCACCGTGGCGCCGGGCCGGGACGCCCCTGGCAGTCGCCTGACCCGCGACTACTTCGGGCTGCGTTTGCTGGCCGAGGCCGACGGCCTGGTCAGCGCCAACCTTCCCTACGGCACCTGGATCAGGCTCTTCCGGGACAACGACCTCGTCATCGAAGATCTTCTGGAACCCCGCCCGGCACCGCCGGCATCCGACAGTCACAGCGAGGAACCGGCACCCGCCCAGCCCGAACGCGGCGACAAGGCATGGGCGCGCCGCTGGCCCTCCGAATGCATCTGGCGGCTACGCAAGCCGACGCGGTGAAGGCATCGGCCTCGTGACGACCACGCYGACTGGCGACGCCGCCCCGCACGCCGCTCTGCTGACGGGCATGGCGGATCTCGCCCGCCGGCTCCGACCGGGCGGCCGGGAGACTCCCGTCGTGCTGTCGCACCACGGTGAACGGCTGATCGTGCGCCACGGTGACGTCGTGCTCAAGGCCCACCCGCCCGGATCCGGCCCACAGCCGCCCGCGGCCCGGCTCCGGCTCGTGGCCACATCCTGCTGTCCCCGCTGCCGTCCCCGCTACCCCAGCCGTCCCCGCTACCCCAGCCGTCCCCGCTACCCCAGCCGTCCCCGCTACCCCACGCCACCCCTACCGGTCTGGACGGGCTTGCCGTCCGGGTCCACGACCGATGGGTGAGTGCCTGGCCGCGATGGGTGAGTGCCTGGCCGGCCGGAGGGCCGGCCGGAGCTCAGGACAGCGCGAGCAACGCGCCGAGGGTGAAGCCGACCGCGGCGAGCCACACGAGGGTGGGCAGAGCGCGCAGCCAGCTCGCCACGGGCGAGTGGCCGGCGTGACGCTGGGCCGGAACCTGGGCGGAGTCCGCCCCCGCCGGGACGGGGCTGGGATCGATGCGGCCCTGGCCGCCCTGGCCGGCCAGCATGGTCGCCAGATTCCCGACGTCCGGGTCGTCGGGCGCGGCGGGCGGGCGCCGCGGCGTGGGACTGACCGGGGCCAGGACGACCGTCGGCCCGTTCGCCGCGCCGAGGTGCACCTGCACCTCGCCGTCGTTCAGGGCGATGCTGCCGGTCCGGGCGCCGTCCACCCAGATGCCGTTGGAACTGACGTCCCGGGCGAGCCACCCGGCATCGCCGCGGGGCTCCAGCAGGACGTGACGCCGAGACACCCGGCCGTCCGCGATGACGACATCGCAGTCACGGCCCCGGCCGACGACGTGACTGCGGTCGGCGGACAGCACGCTCTGGCCGGACGGGACGGTGATCCGCAGCCCTGTCGGGTCCACTGTTTCTCCTCCTGGGAGGATCCGGCTCCTGCCGAGATCCGGGCGATCGGGGCGCGGGGGTCAGGCGGGGAAGATCGCGTTGTCGCGGACGGTGACGGCGACCGGCGGCAGCGGCTGTTTCGCCGGCCCCGCGACGGGTTCCCCGGTACGGGTGTCGAAGGCGCTGCCGTGGCACGGGCAGAGGATGCGGCCCTTCGCGATCGCGTTCACCGAGCAGCCCTGATGGGTGCAGACGGTGGAGAAACCCTGGATCGTGCCGGCGGCATTCCTCGTGAGCACCAGGCCGGCGTCGCCGAGGATGAGACCGCCGTCGGCAGGCACCTCGTCGACCCGGGCGAGGGGCGCCGCGCCGCCGGCCTGGCCACCGCCGTTACCCGCGCCCGAACCGTCGCCACCCGCGCGGGTCCCGCCCGCGGTTGCCTGCCRTGGTTTCGGATCGGCCGCGTCGCTGCTGCTGGCGACGACATACCCGACGGCACCCGCGGCGACGGTGACCGCGATGCCGGGGACCACGAGGCGCCGCGTCGGTGCTTCCTGCGTCATGACTTTTTCCTCGGGATCCTGTTCAGACGTGCGGAATACCGGACCGGGTGAAAAACCACAGTGAAGCCGTCAACCAGATTGCGACCAGGGAAACGAGAACCGTCGAGCCGAGGACGGGCAGTACCCACCCCGGTAACCCGCTAGTCCGTAGGCTGATCATCTTTGCCGCGTAGGCCCCGTAAAAGGCGCAACCCAGGAGGCTGTGGAGAAGCACCCGGGTGCCATCGCTGGCAAAGCCCAGCGCCCAGATGCAGTGGAAGGCCACCGGCAGGGTGAGGACGAACGCGGTCGTCCCGCTCCATCGGTGCAGCGGACCGGCCCAGCTCGGCGCCGGGCCCGCGCCGGGCAGCCGTCCCCACATCCACAGTGCCGTGGCCAGCTGAACGAATAGCAGAACGGCGGCGGCCGTCGTCAGCCACGCCTTCATCGGCAGCATGCCAGAGAAACCGAGGGTGAACAGCGGCCGCCCGGCCGGTTCGTGAACCCTCGCGTACACACCGGTCGACACCGCGACGGCGGCACCGACCAACAAAGTAACGCCTAATGCCGCACCCGCACTCGTCTGCCGTTCGGCCCGGTCCGTGCCGGCTGCCATACCGCCCCCCGTCCCCTGAGACACCCTTGCTGCGCGAACTATGCCGGAAAGAGCGCGGGCGCGTCCAGAGCCGTCGGCGAGATGACATCGTCAGTGGAATGACGATGCCGCCGGCCGGATAACGGGTGGGTTGGAGCAGGGCCGGCGTCAGGGCCGGAGACGGGCCCGGCGTCAGGGGCGGAGACGGGCCCGCACCGCTCGGCGGAGTTCGTCGGTCGCGTCGACGACGACGCGGCGCAGGAGCGGGTCGAGACGGTCGCGGGCCAGCAGGGCGTCCGCCTCCCGCACCGTCCCCACGGACACGGCGAACTGCGGATAGGCGTGGGTGGCGATCTGCCGGGCGGCGTGCGGGGATCGCCGGGCCGCCATCGCCGGCATCTGCTCGAAGTAGCGGGAGACGTACCCGTCGGTGAGATCCGCCTGCTCGGGCTGCCAGAAACCCTCGGCCGTCGCGGCGACCAGCCGGGCGGACATCGTGTCGTCGTCCACGATCATCCGCCAGGCCCGGGCTTTCGCCTCGGGATCGGCAACGGCGGCGCGGGCCCGCGCCGCATGCTCGGCGGCCCGGGCGCTGCGATCACGCCGGCTCTCGGCCGCGATCTCCCCCTCCCCGGCCCGCCCGAGTACGACCAGCCGGTGCAGCAGAGTCCAGCGTAGTTCCGGGTCGATGACCAGTCCGGCCGGCACGTCCGTCCCGGCGAGCCACGCCGCCAGCGTTCCCGCCTGCGCCGGTCCRCTACACCCGATGACCCCGCGGGCGGCGGAGAGCTGATGACCGCCTCCCGGTGCTGCGGCCGCGAAGGCCCGCGCGCAGGCGGCGTGGAGCGCCTGCGCCGCCGCCGGTCGCGCCGACGGCGCGAGATAGCGGTTCAGCACGGTGGCCCGGGCGAAACGCAGGGCGTCCTCGAAGACGGCGATCTCGGTCTCCCGGGGCAGCGCACCCGCGGCGAGCGTCAGATAGTCGGCGGCGGGCCATTCGGCGTCCCGGGTCGCGTCGGCCGCGGCCGCCCAGATGATCGCCCTGGCAAGCGGATCGGCCGTCCGCGGCAGGACAGTGGGCAAAGCGGCGAGGTCGGCCGGGACGAAACGGATCTTGGCGTAGGTCAGGTCGCCGTCGTTGACCAGCAGCAGGCGTCCCGCCTCGCTCCCGACCAGTGACGCGATCCCGGTGCGCCCGCCCGGCGCCGCCGGATCGATGTCCACCTCCACCCGGCGGAGCAGCACGATCGGCCCGGTCGGCTCCGTCGGATTGGTCGGCTCCGTCGGATTGGTCGGCTCCATCGGCTCGGTCTGCTCCGCCGGGCCGTAGACGCCGATGCCGATGCGGTGCRGACGCAGCGTCGGGTGYGTCGGCGGTGCCGTCTGGACCACTGCGACCTGGGCGAGGCGGCCGTCGGAGCCGATCGTGATCTCGGGGCGCAGCGTGTTGACCTGTGCGTGGCGCAGCCACACCTCGGCCCAGCCGGCGAGGTCCCGGCCGCTCTCCGTGGTCAGCGCGGCGAGCAGGTCGGCCAGGGACGCGTTGGCGAAGGCGTGCTGGGCGAAGTACGTCCGCAGCCCGGTCAGGAAGGCGCCGTCGCCCACCCAGGCGACCAGCTGCCGCAGGGCCGACGCTCCCTTGGCGTAGGAGATGCCGTCAAAGTTCAGCAGGGCGAGTGCGGTGTCGGGGACGTCGGCCGGGGCCACCGGGTGCGTCGACGGCCGCTGGTCGGCGGCGTAGCCCCAGCTCTTGCGACCGACGGCGAAGCTGGTCCACGCCCCGGTGAACCGCGTCGCCTCGGCGGTCACCCGATAGCCCATGTACTCGGCGAACGACTCGTTCAGCCACAGGTCGTCCCACCAGCGCATGGTGACCAGATCACCGAACCACATGTGGGCCATCTCGTGGGCGATGACGACGGCACGCAGCTCCCGTTCGGCCTCGGTCACCGCCGAGCGGAACACGAACTCGTCCCGGAAGGTCACGCACCCCGGGTTTTCCATCGCGCCGGCATTGAACTCGGGCACGAACGCCTGATCGTAGGTCCCGAACGGGTACCGGCTCGCGAACAGCTCGTGGTAGCGGTCCAGGCAGGCCCGGGTGACGCCGAAGATCTCCGCCGCGTCGGCGTCGAGGTACGGCGCGAGTGAGCGGCGGCAGAGCAGCCCGAGCGGGATGCCGTCGTGGAAGTCCTCGACGAGGTGGTACGGCCCCGCGACCACCGTCACGAAGTAGGTCGCCAGGGGTGCCGTCTCGGTGAACTCCCACCGCCCCGGCGAGGCCTGCTTCCCGGCACCGTTCGCCCGCACCGTCCAGTCGGGGGGTGCGGCCACGCTCAGGCGCACCGGCGCCTTGAGATCGGGCTGGTCGAAGCAGGCGAACATCCGCTGGGCGTCGTCGAGGAAGGTCTGCGCATACAGGTAGACCTCGCCGTCCTCCGGGTCGGTGAACCGGTGCAGCCCCTCGCCGGTGTTCGAGTACCTCATCGTGGCCGTCACCACGAGCTCGTTCGTCGCGTGCAGCGTCGCGAGGGGGAGCCGGTTGCCGTCGACGGCGGAGGGGTCCAGCGGCTGGCCGTTGAGCCACAGTTGCTGGATGGATACCGGTTTGAGCTCGACGAACGTCGCCGGTGCCGGTTCGCCGTCCGCCGACGAGCCGTCCGTGGCGAGGGAGCCGTCCGTGGGGGGACGGAGGCTGAAGCGCACCCTGGTCGTCGAGCCGAACTCCGTCGACGTGCGAGCCGCGGTCAGGTCGAGCTCGATCTCGTAGCCATCGACGCGGACCAGGCCGGCGCGGGCGAGGGCTTCGTCCCGGGTGAGGCTGTGCATACGGCGAACCTATGAGATGCCTCGCCGCCCGTCCGACGTGGACCTGGTCACCCCCCGATCTTGCCGGGTGGCCCGTCGATGTCAGTGCCCGGAGGCGAGGACAGGGTCGGTGACGCCGTGGGGGCAGGCGAACCGCTCGATGTCCCTACCCGCCCGGTAGGCCCCGGCCCGGTAGGCCCCGGCCCGGTAGGCGCTGTCGTCGAAGTCGAGAACGCCGGCCCGCCGGTCCGGGCCGCGCTCGAGGGCCGCGAGCGGGAGGACGGCACGGATGCGGATGGTCAAGGCGGATCTTGATGCCGAGCGCCGCCAGCGCGTCGAAGGTGCGGCGGTAGAACGACGCTACCGACTGCGCGACCAGGGGAAATGAGATCCTCTCGCCGTCCAGGCGCTGGACGACCAGCTCATGACCGACGAAGTCGAAGTCGATGGTGAAGATCGGGTTTCCGTCGACCTGGCCCATCGGACGCGTCGTCAGTCCACGGCCGGTCAGCTGGAGGGGAAGATGTCACGGGTTCAGCACCGGTCAGGCCGGCCGCGGCAGTCCGGGACGATGACCCGGCGAATCTCGATCTCTCCATCGCCGAACGACTTGAGGACCACCGAGTGCCGGAGCGCCTCGGCGACGAGCGGGACCTCAGCGAGCACCGAGTCGGGGGGCTTGCCCATCATCAGGTAGTCGACATCACGCCAGCCGTGGGGGAACCGGCCGCGCACCTGAGGGTCGAGGTCCAGCTTGTAGAACCACACCGGCAGCGGCCGGCGCCCGGCGATCGTGAGGTCGGTCCAAGCGATGTCGTCGGTGATAACGATGCCCTCCGGGGGAACGTTCGCGAGGAACCATCGGGTCGCCTCCCGGCTCGGGGCACTCGCGTCCTGGGTGAGCGCGGTGCGAATTTTCGGTGTCCAGTCCGGGATCACCGTCGCGGCGGCCACGGACAGGGCCACCAGGACCACGAGGCAGCGCAGGCCATTGACGATCATGGCCGCGGTCGCCCCCACCCCCGCCCCGGGCCCCGACCCCGGCCCGGCATGACGCGGCGGACCGCGTCGCGGCCGTGCTCCACTCGGCAGAACGGCGTCGAGCAACCCTGCCACGCACAACGCGGCGAACGGGAGCATCGCGGTGACGTAGGGGTTGGGCAGGTAGCCGTTGCGGAAGACGAAGGCAAACTGCAGCAGCAGTAGTCCGGCGACGACCCGCAGCCGCCGCAGGGCGAGCAGGGGAACCGCGGCCGCAATACCGGCGAGGACCAGGTAGGGATCGAGATCGAGCCAGGACCGCACGACATGGTAGGTGTCACTGCCGGTGTCGAGCACGCTGCCGCTCGGGGCCCGGTCGAACAGCTGCCATCTGATCGCCCATTCCAGCGAGACGTGGCCGGGCCCCTCGAACAGCTCGTTCTTCGCGGCCGCATACAGGATGTAGATGCCGCACACGCCGATCAGGCAGCCCATGAAGTTGCGCCGCACGAATCGCCAGTTACGAGGATCACGATTCTGCCGGAGCAGTACGTACAACCCCGGGAGGAAGAGCAGGACGGTTTCCTTCGACCAGAACGCGAAGGCCATGAAGATCCCGGCGAACGCCGCCGCCGCGACACTGCGTCGCGGCGACGCCGCGCACACCAGGGCGGCGAGCAGCCACATCACGGCGATGTTGTCGAGGAACGCCATCCGCTGATACCACAGGGCGAGCGGTGAAAGCGAGAAGACGAGCAGGGCCAGGCCGGCGAAGAACCGTCGTAGGCCGAGGAGCCGRCCGAACCGGTACAGCAGCACGCAGCTCACCAGATGCACGCCGAACATGAGCTCGCGGGCCGCGGTGACCGCCGTCGGCGCCCGGTTGAAACCATCAGTGATCTTCGTGTAGATGGCAATCAACAGCCATCCGCCGAACGGATGGTCATACCAGTACGTGTAATGCGCGATCCGGTTCCAGTACTGCATCGAATAAGCCTGGGCGGCATACGTGCCCTCGTCGTCGGTGACGCGGCCCGGCCAGCCGTCGAAATTGTAACCGTGCAGCACCGCCACCACCGTCAGGAGCACGGCGAGCAGGAGCAGGCTGCGGCGGCGGACGCCGACCCAGCCGACCAGTCGGCCGGTGAGCTCCCCGGCCCGGGCTGCGATCCAGGTCACGGCGGTCTGCGGGCCGAGCGGTCGGGGGTACGGGTTCGCGGCGTCGGGTGCGGTCACGACGCCGCCTCCAGCTCGAAGCGGCCGGAGCCGGTGCTGTGGTGGGCCCCGGAGTGGGAGGTCTTCTCCCACTCGACCCGGCCACGCAGCAACCGGGCCGTGGCGCGCACCGCGGCGGCGGAGAGCGCGAGCTGGTACAGCGGGGCGCAGAGCACGAGCCGCACGCTGTCCCAGCGACGCAGATCGAGCCCGTACGCCTCGGCGAACTCGCGGAACGCCGCCTGCTCGGAGAAAACCGTCATGACGGTCGCACCGAACGGAAGCCAGAAGACGATGACCAGACCGGTCGGCGCCGCCAGAAACAACGTGAGGACCAGCGACACCGGCAGCAGGACGCCGGCGAGTGCCTGGAAGAACGGCATCGTGAGCATCTCCACCGCCATGATGCGCTGACGTGCTCCCGGCAGCGCCCGCCAGTCCCCCTTGAAGAGGACCTGCATGAACCCCATCATCCAGCGGGTGCGCTGGATGATGAGTTTCGTGAGGCTTTCCGGGGTCTCCTCCCGGGTCGTCAGATCCGGATGGTAGAAGACCGCGGTCGGGATTCCGGCGGCCGAAGCCCGCACCCCGAGGTCACAGTCCTCGGTGAGGCAGGAGACGTCCCACCCACCGAGCCTTTCCAGCACCGTTCGCCGAATGAACACCGTGTTGCCGCCGAGTGGGATGAAACGCGCGCGCGCCTGGAAACGCAGCCGCGACATGAACCAGATGTAGTATTCGAGGCAGTTGCGGGCCCGCCACCAGGAGGTGCCCGCGTCCAACCAGTGGAGGAACGCCCGTATCGGTGAGTGGTCCGCGGCGCGCCGCCACGCCGTGGCACGCGCGTTCATGAGCTGCACGCCGCCCTGAAAGATGCCGACGTCGGCGTGGCGCAGGGCCAGCGTGTTCACGTAACGCAGGAGTCCCCCGGCGAGCAGGGACTCCGCGTCGACGACGCCGACCAGGTCGCCGGTGCAGTGCCGGCGGGCGTCCTCCAGGGACAGGGGTTTACTACGCCGGCTGCCTTCGGGCGCGACGACCCGCACGTTGGAATGCCGGCCGGCGATCTCCTCGGCGACCCGTCGGGTCTCCTGGTCGACCTCGTCATACGACACCATCACGACCAGTTCCACCAGGTCGCCGGGGTAGTCGCCGGCAAGGATCTGGGTCAGGGTCCGCCCGAGCACCGGCTCGTCGCGGGCGGGGACGATGAGGGAGAAGCGGTTGCGGGGCGCGAGGTTGCCGGTCAGGTCCACGTGATGCACCCGCTCGGGACGCTGCCAGCTGTACTGGCCGCGCACGAGGGTCAGGCTGGCGACCAGCAGCATCAGCAACGAGACGATCGTCCATGCGGCGAGTAGCACGACGTGGTGATGCTCGGCCGCACGCACCCCCAGCGTCACCGCGAGGGGCACGCTGACCAGCGCCCACACCCAGCGCCGCCGGCGGCTGGCGCCGGGGATCGACCCGCGGGTCCGCGCCCGGAGCCGACCGGACAGGACCAGGCCGCCGGTCACCGCCGCCACCGCGCCCAGTACCACGGCGAACGGCTGGCCCAGGCGCGGACCGCCGTACGAGACCAGCCTGATGTCCGGCGAACCGGCGAACATGTAGACGTACCAGCCGCCCGACTCGCACGCGAGCCGGGCGAGCCACGGGATCCGCCGGCCCCGGCCACCCCGGCCGAACATCCGAGGCAGGACGACCGCGAGTGCGCCGGGCAAGAGGTAAGACATGCTCCCGTCCAGACCGACCAACGCGGACAACACGAGGGCCGACGTGGTGTGCAGGGCGGCCCCCCACCCCGCGGCCCACCACCCCGCGGCCGCTACCATCCACAGCCGAGGTGAGCGTCGGGGCACGCGGGGATCTCGGTGCGCATGGGCATGCCGACGCGCGCCGCGGGGGAGCGCCCGCGCACGCGGGACTTCGGAATCAGAATCGGATGTCACCTGTACCTGCCTGAAAGGGGTGGGCACGGAGCACCGCGGGCGGGCGACACCGCGGCGGGTCCGGTCCCCGGCCTGGATGGAAGGTCAGTTCGYCGCGACGAGCTTCGGGAGGTCGGCCACGTACTCGGCGACCGTGGTGTCGGCGAATTAGCTCCTCGCCATTCCCTTGTAGTTCGTCGTCGGCGTGGAATACGCCAAGGTGCCGCCGGCAAGCATGATCCGCCTGTCGGGGAGCTGCGCATGCCCGGAACAGAACAGCCGGATGAGGACCCCACCGGCGCCGAGGTGTACGCCGTCACCGGCGGGTGGGCTACGAAACCGCACCGGACACCCCGTCCTCCGACGGCCTTCCGTGGGACGGCGACACCGCCCGCTCAGACACCGCCCGCTCAGACACCGCCCGCTCAGACACCGCCCGCTCAGACACCGCCCGCTCAGACACCGCCCGCTCAGACACCGCCCGCTCAGACACCGCCCGCTCAGACACCGCCCGCTCAGACACCGCCCGTCGCCGGTACACCAGCCGATCCACCACCAGGTATCGGACGATCACCGCGGCGGCCAGGGACATCAGGGTCGAGATGCCGACGCCGAGATGCCATCGCCCGACCAGCACCGCGAGCAGTGGCAGCCGAATGACCAGATCGAGATTGTTGATGAGCGCGAACGCCGGATAGCGACGCAGCCGGGAACCCGTCTCCCGATCCCAGACCAGGAGCTCGCAGCCGAGGAAGTTCCAGCCGACGGCGATCTGGGTCGCGACGATCGCCGCGACCAGGTAGTGCAAGCCGACGTGGTGAAGCACGGCGGTGCCAAGCAGGTTCGGCACCGTCCCGGACGCCCCGACCAGGGCGAACCGCGCGGGCTTCGGAACCCGCAACGCGAACAGCCGCCGGGCGAAGCGGGCGCCTTCGGTCAGCGAGGCGTTGGAGGTCCCGGCGTGCCGCTCGGCGAAGGCRTACCCGATCTCGCGGACGCGCAGCCGTCCGGACGCGACGAGCAGCTCCAGCAGGATCTTGTAGCCGTCCGGTCGCAGGCCGGCCCGGTCCACGACGGCGACCCGTACCAGGAAGAAGCCGCTCATCACGTCCGAGACGCCGCGCAGCCGACGGGGGAAGACCCACCGACACAACCGGTTCGACCCCGTCGAGACCAGGTGCCGCATGCTTCCAGCGAGCCCCGATGCGCTGCCGCCGGACACGTACCGGCTGCCGATCACCACATCGGCGGCATGTTCCACGGCGGTGCCGAGCAGCGCCGGGATGGTCTCCGGCGGATGCTGGAGGTCCCCATCGATGATCACCGCATAGGGCGCGGCACAGAGCGCGAAGCCCTCGCTGACCGCGCCCCCCAGCCCGCCGACCCGCTGGGCCGGGGTCCGGTGGTGCACCCGTACCGGTAACCGCACCGAGGGGCGGACGCGCGCGATGACCTCGGGCGTTCCGTCGTCGGAGTCGTCAACGAAGATTACTTCTCCGGACAGGCCGTGCAGCGCCTCGTCGAGGCGCCGCAGCAGCGGTTCGACGTTGCGCGCCTCGTTGCGGGTGGGTATCACGACCGACACCTGTGGCCCGACGTCCAGCCGGGAACCGACCGGTTCCGCGRCCGAACCGCCCGTCCGCTCGGGACGCTCCAGCGGGTGGCGGGGATGCGGCAGAACGGGCAGACGGAGCAGGCCCGTGCGGTCGTCCGGTCTGCCCGCCGGCCCGGTCCGGCTCCCCTGCTCGGTCCTACTCGCTTGATCGGTCCTACTCGCTTGATCGGTCCTGCCCCCCTGATCGGTCGAGGTCATCRGATCCCCCCGGGGCCACAGACCCGCGAAACGCGAGTCAACGCCGAGATAATCCCGATCCGTCGAATTCCGGACAATACAGCGCAACATTCACGCGGCCACATTCCTGTGGTGATCATAACGAATTTCCCCCAGAGGCAGCGGAACAAGAGAAGCCTCGGATCGAGCCATCTACCGGCACCCCATGCCCGATCCGGGCCCTACGGTCATAAGGCCGGGCGAAAAATTACCGCAGGTCGTCAGCCGGCGGGGGCGGGTGACCACCAGGAACACTCCGAGACACGGCCTCCCCGCTAAGCCGGGTGCGCCGTGCCACACCGCACTCCACCGGCATGCTTTCCGACACTTCCGGGCAACCCGGTTGGCCGGTACCGTCCGGCCCTATAATTCAGAAATCACCGATCAACATCCCCGCATAGGGCCACAAGTCCCGGCCCCACGGAGCGGTACATCGCGACAACACGTGGAACCACCCCGGCCGGGTTGACGACAGTCACGACCGCAGAACCCCGCGCCCATAGACTTCCCAGCCATAAACCCCAGGGAGCACGGTGTCAGACCAGCCTCGCAAGAGCAGAGCGGACAGGGGGCACGTTCGCCTCAACCAACGGGATCTCCACGCCCTCGAATGGATCTTCGATATGCGGGCCGCCTTCGAGTCGGACATCTCGGAGATTCTCGGCCCGGAACACCCGATCTCCAAGAACGCGGCCCGCGCCGTCGTGAAGCGCTGGGAGAACGCCGGAGTCGCCTCCGCCGATCCCGTACTCGCCGGCCAGGGCCGGCTCGTACGGCTCACCGCCGAGGGCACCCGGCTGGTCAGTTCGATGGAGCTGGAATCCGACGGGGCGGCGACGAGCGCGGCGGGGGCCGTGCGCCACGCCATGGTCGCCCGCGCCCGGCTGCGGATCGAGAACGCCGGGGTGGGCGGGTCGCGGGTGCTGGCCTGGATCAGCGAGCGACAGTGGCGGCACGAAAACGAGGCCGCCCTGCACACCGGGTCGCACGTTCCCGACGGATTCGTCCGCCTCGATGGCGGGATGACGGGAGTCGTGCAGGTCGGCCATACCCGGGTGGAGGTCGCCCGGCTCCGGCCACTGATCGCGAAGCTCGCCCGTCACCATCCCGTCGTCGTACTCGCCGTTCCCCGGGGAGAGCTGGCCGGCAACCCGGCCGGCCCCGCCGCGGTCACCGACGACGGCGACGGCCTGCCGGCGACGGTCTTCACCGTGGAGATCTGACTTCGCTTCTGACGTCACTGTGGAGATCTGAGCCCGGCGAGACGCTCGGCGAGCAACTCGGCGAGATGCCGCCCGCGCCGGGCGGCGACGTGTTCGGCCTGGGTCCGGCAGGAGAATCCGTCGGCGAGCAGCACGGTGCCCGCGGGAGCCGAGGCGATCGCCGGGCCCAGGGTACGGGCAGCGATCGCCATCGACACGTCGTAGTGCCCGGCCTCCATACCGAAGTTGCCGGCCAGGCCGCAGCAGCCAGCGAGGACGTCGACGTCCGCGCCG
>NZ_MRUJ01000071.1:0-5639 GCF_002099325.1 Frankia sp. KB5
CCGGTGCGCGCGCAGCAGGTCTTCGAAGTCACGCAGGTAGGCTCCCAGGCGCTGCGGCGGCACGGCCGCGTCCTCCCAGCCGGGCCAGGCTGGTTCCCCCGCCGCGCTCCGCCCGGCGAGACCCGCGCCGTCCTCGCGGATCCGCCAGAGGGCGCGGGTCTGCGGGCCGGTGGGCAGCACCCGGGTGGCCCTCGTGCCCGCGGCGGTCGCCAACGCCCAGCCGGCCGCGAGCGCCTCCGCCGGGCTCGCCCCACCGACCTCGACGAACAGCCAGCCGGTGCCGGCGGGAAGCTCCGGTACGGCCCGCGGTCCCCGGTGCCGGCGCACGATGTCGACCAGGCGCGCGTCCATGCCCTCCACCGCCAGCGGAGCGTGCGGGAACAGCAGCGGCACGGCGTCCGCGGCGGCCGGCATGTCCGGATAGCCCAGCACGACCATCGCGGTCGCGGCCGGCCGGGGGACGAGGCGGACGGTCGCCCCGAGCACGACCACACAGGTGCCCTCGGAGCCCACCAGGGCCTTCGCCAGGTCGCCGCCGCGTTCGGGCAGCAGGTGCTCCAGCGAGTAGCCGGAGACCTGGCGGGGGAACCTGCCGAGTTCGGTGCGCAGGACCGCCAGGTTGGCCCGGACGAGGTCGTCGAGCCCGGGGACTGCCGGATACCCGGGGACTGCCGGATACCCAGAGCCACCCGATCGCCCGGAGCCACCCGGGCCGACCCGTAGTCGACGTCCCGTGCCGTCGAGCACGTCGAGATCGACGATGTTGTCGGCGGTCCGGCCGTAGGCGATCGCCCGTGCGCCGCAGGCGTTGTTGCCGATCATGCCGCCGATGGTGCAGCGGGCATGGGTGGAGGGATCCGGACCGAATCGCAGCCCGTGCCGGCCGGCCGCCTCCTGGAGGCTGTCCAGGATGACCCCGGGCTGCACGCTCGCGGTGCGGGCGGCCGGGTCCAGGGAGATGATGCGGTGCAGGTGGCGGCTGAGATCCATCACCACCCCGGGGCCCACGGCGTTGCCCGCGATGGAGGTGCCCGCGCCCCGGGTGGTCAGCGGGGTCGCGGTGGACCGGCAAACCGCCGCGATCGCCAGGATGTCCCCGACCTCCCGGGGGAACACCACAACCGCGGGCGGCACCCGGTAGTTCGAGGCGTCGGAGGAGTACTCGGCCCGGCGCCGGGCCGAGGCGTCGACCATGGGCCGGACCACTCGATCATGATCTACACCGGTGCCGGCGACCATCGATCCGGCCGTGGTCGGTCGCTCCCCGAGCGCCGCCCGCAGCATCTGGACCAGCTCCGCCCGGTCCCCGGCCCCTGTTCCGGCCCGATCCCCGGGACGCCGAAACTGTCGGCGAAACCGTTGGACCCGAACGCGAYGCTGCTCCCGCTGCACCCCACCATCCTCGCYACGGGCCGGGCCGGCCGCACCGGATCGACCTGCCACTGTGGATCTTCAATGAGATCGCCCTCCCGGAACCCGGGCACGGCACGGTCGGTGGCCTCCTTCGGCCGCTCACTGAGCCTTTTCAAAGTTAGCTTTCCTAAATCCCTTCCTCGGTGAGAATGAATGCGGCGAGGGCGAACTTCCCGACACGGCGGGGACAGCCGCGGAAGCGGTCGAAGATGTGCCAGTTCTTCAGGATCGCGAAGCCGCGCTCGCCTCTGGCGCGGGTGGCGGCGTGGGCACGGTTGATCTCCTTTAGCTGATCGGACAGGTCGCCGCCGGGTGGCTTCTTGTACGGAACGAGGAGGTGGTCTCCTTCGCCGCCGACATATCCCTTGTCGGCGAAGAGGTGGAGCTCCGAGCGGTCGATCACGTGGAGGATGTCGTGCATGCGGGCGGCGGTGAGGTCGTGGACGCTGCCGGGAAGCCCCTCGGAGATCCAGATCATCCTGCCGTAGGGGTCGGTGAGGCCCTGGAGGTTGATGCCGTGGTACTTGTGCTTGCCCGAGTAGTACAGCTTGTTGTGTGCCCGGACACGGGTGGTGCGCACGACCGTTCCGTCGAGGATGAGGAAGTTGCTCTGCGTCCACGCGAACGTCCACACCGCCGCGAGGCGGCTACGGCCGCGGGTGGCCAGCAGATCGACGGCCTCGCGCACGTAGTTGTAGACCGTCCCGACACTGACGCCGAAGCCTTCGGCGAGTCGCTCGTAGGTGTCGCCGTTGCGTAGGTGCGCGAGCACGAGGAGTGCCTGCCCGTGTGGGGACAGCTTGCGCCACGTCTGGCGCTGAGCGCGGTCGTCGGCCAGCAATGTCGAGGCCCAGGAACGAGCGGAAGCGCAGGCCATACGACCTAAGCCGCACAAGCTGGCGGTGAAAACGCGGTTGCACGACGCGGTCAATGAGCCTTTCCCGGCAACGGGTCGTCGCACTGGGTAGCCGTAACGGACTGTGATGGTCTGGCGGGTGGGGTCGGGCCGGGAGACAAGGCGGCGCGGGGTCTCGGTAGGAAGTGTCCTTCCACAGATCACTTCACCGAAGGACCCCGCGTCCCGCATGAGTTTCACATACACCGCCGAGCTGCCCTTCGGCGATCACACCGTCTTCCGCCTGGCCGGACTGTTGGTCGCGGAGCGTCAGCGTCGTGGTACCCGTAACGGCACTCGCACGCTGTCCGCGCTGGAGCAGGCCGTGATGGCCCTGCGCTGGTTCTGTGACGGCACGCGGACCCGCCCGCCCCTCAACGATCATGGAGTGTCCCGCTCAGTGGGCTACCGCTACCTGCACGAGGGCGTCGCCGTGCTGGCCTGGCAGGCCCCTGACCTGCGCGAGGCGTTGATGCGGGCCAGGATCGCAGGCTATCGCCATCTGATCGTCGATGGCACGGTCATCGAGACCGACCGGCTGCGCGTGCCTGGTCCGAGCGAGGGCGTGGACCTGTGGTGGTCCGGCAAGATCTCCGATCACGGTGGCAACGTCCAAATCCTGTCGACCCCCGACGACGGCTGGCCGCTGTGGGTCTCGGAGGTGCCCCCCGGCCGCGAACACGACTCGACCGCTCTGCGCGCCTCCGGCGCGCCGCCGATCCTGGAAGAGGAGTGGACCGCCGACCTACACGAGGTGCTGTTCGACCTCGGTTACGAAGGGTTGGGCGGCCCGGCCGGGCCGCCCACGCTCGCCCGCAAGAAGCCCACGGCTCCTACCCAGAGAGTCACACAAGCCTACCACCAGCAAAATCAGTGGCCGGGTACCGCGCGGTCGGCGGCCTCGGCAGAGTGCTCGGAGATGCCGACCATGCCGGCGATCCTGGCCTRCTTCGGCCGAGTCGACCCCCGCGGCCGGCGCTCCGCCCGGCCCGACCGCGGCGCGAGCTTCAGCCGCGTGTTCAGTTCGCCACGCGCCTGAACGAAGAGCGTCTGGTAGATCGTCTCGTGCGACACGCGCATCTCCGGATCATCCGGGAAATCCTTCTTCAGCCGATTAGACACCTGTTCCGGCGAGAAGTCGGCCGACAGCCGTTCGGCCACCGCGTCGTGCAGCCGGACGTGAGTTTCCAGCTTGAACGCCTTCGGTCGCCGCCGCCGCTCGTCGGCGCGTTTCTGCGCGTCCGCGGCGCGGTATCCGGCATTGCCGCCGTTGCGCGCGACCTCACGGCTGATCACCGACTGGTTTCGGTCCAGYCGGGCCGCGATCATCCGGTGTGACAGTCCCTCGGCCAAGCCCCTGGAGATCGCCTCCCGCTCCTCCAAGGTCAACTCGACGCCGCGCACTCAGCCCTCCGATCAGTGGATCATCTTTCTACCAGCACTGATGCTCTGATCATCTGAGACCGCCCCGGGTGGCCGTGGTGGGTACACACCGGTACCGGTCGGGTCTTGGTGACGCCGGGTGGGTGGTTGCCGAAGCGGTGTTGCCGCCGGGCATCGTGGGCGCCATCCGGTACGTGGCTACGTGGCCCGCAACGGGATCGCGTGGCGGGCGCTGCCGGCGGGCTTCCCGGCGTGGCGGGCGGTCTGCGGCTTCTTCGACCGGTGGAAGAACAAGGGCGTGACCGCCAGGGCCCAGGGCGCGTCGCGGGGCGGACCCGGCCCGCGGGGGTCGTGGACCATCCTGAAGACCACCGTCGAGACCACCCGGGAGAACCCCGGCCGGAAAACCTCCGGGGCCCTGCCGGGACGAGGGGTGGTCGAACGCACCCTCGCCTGGCTTACCGCCCACCGGCGGCTTGCCCACGGCTATGGACGTCATCCCGCCGCCTCCGAATCGTTCATCAACGGGCTCGTGCGCGCTGGTCCGCGCTAGTCGTAGCTCTTCCGGCCGGTAGGACTTGCCGCCCTTCCAAAAACGTTACGAACGGGCCGGCAAGCCGGCAAGTTTTGTGAATAAATGACTTTTTTGCGCATTCTGCGGATCGGGGCCGGTGGTGAGGGGCCGCCGGCCACAGCGGAAGAAACCGCCGGCGGCGTGTCACCGCCGTGGGGCTGGCACGCAGATCGCACAGCGGTGAACGCTGCGAACGAGCCGGCAAGTTTTGTGAATAGACAGCTTTTTGCGCATTCTGCGCAGGCGAGGAGCTGGCCCGCACCGGCGAGCAGCGCTGCCGGGACCGCGACCGCCARCCCACSCCACACCGGCCTTTTCCGRCGACCGCCCGAACGCGATCTTCCGCAGCACCGCGAGCCCAGCCCGCAGCGCCTCACGCTCGGTCTCCCGCTCAACCAGCCGGCTACCCGAACAGAACCCTCACCACCCACCCAAAGATAGCAATAAGGTGAAGGATCATTATGCTTCCACACGACTTCGCGGATTAAAACGCGGATTAAAACTCAGTAGCGGAAGACCCACGGTCTCGGGAAGCCGGAGACGTTCACTTTTCTGGGGTTCACGTGTCTGTGCGCGACGTCCAAGAAGGGGAACTTCTGGGTGAGGCGCGTCACGGGCAAGAGGCGGATGCGGGCGAAGCTCAAAGAGATCAAGGAGGAACTGAAGCGGCGCCGGCACCAACCCGTCCCGCTCCAAGGGCAGCGGCTACGCAGTGTGGTGGTTGGGCATCTCAACTACTACGCCGTGCGCGGCAACACGGACGCGGTCGCGTCCTTCCGCATCCAGGCGACACGGCACTGGTTCAAGGCGCTTCGCCGACGAAGCCGGCGCACGCGACTGACCTGGGCGCGCATGGGGCGCCATGCCGACTGATGGCTACCACCCGCCCGCCCACGCCACCCGATGCCGAGCGTGCGCTTCGACGCCAGAACCCGAGGCAGGAGCCCAGTGCGGTAATTCCGCACTCTGGGATCGGTGCGGGGGCCTCCGCAAGGACGGTCCCGTCGACCCCATGGACGCACACACCAGCAAGGCCCTGCGACTGTCGGACCCTCAGCGCCGTGCGCTGACCTTTGCCCACACGGGCGTTCTGTACTACCGGGCCGACTCGTTCGGTCACGGCTACTACGGGGAGCGGGACTGCGCTCCTGTCCGTATCCGCTGGAACACCTTCGAGGCGATTGAGCGTCGCGGCTGGGTGGTCCGGGATCCGGCGGGAGACCTGARCCTTCACGGCGGCACCGTGACCATTCTGGCATACGTCGTGACCGACGCGGGCCGGACGGTGCTCGGTGTCGAGCGGGACGACGCACCCGGTGGGGAGAAGGCCCCGCAGGACGAGGCCCCCGTCACGGTCGATGTTGCCGACGTCCG
>NZ_MRUJ01000072.1:0-6406 GCF_002099325.1 Frankia sp. KB5
CATACCTGCCCGCCATGGCGGCTGAGAGCCACGCTGGCACGCGAACCGCCCTTCCGGTCGCCCCCCCTCCTGCCACGTCCCTGGATCGTTGGCGGGCCGAGCGTGACGGGCGCTGATAGGCCAGCGGGAGTGCCACCGTCACGGGAGCGTCGTTGCCCGCGCCGTGACGGTGGCACGCTGTGCACGATCTCGGCAGCTCGGACGGGGGCGCGTGGCCACCGGGCCGGCAACGCCCCCTATGGGCCGGGATGCGATGGCACAGCGGGATCGTGCAAAGACAGCGACACAGCACATCGGGGGCACCAGGGCGCTGACCTGCGACGCTGTGACACGCGCGGCCAATGCCAGCGATCAATGGTCCACATTGACCAGTCCGCGACCGGTCCGCTGTGACCACCCGCGCTGGGCGCCCAATCTGCACAGCGATCTTGCGCGACAACCATGGTTGTCGGAGCACGGGCGACAGTGACGGTTGTCGCATGGCCGACGACGGGCTCACCATCACGAACCGGCCGCGCGTGTCGCTCGCCAGTTGCGCTGAGGTGCTGCCGGCGTGCCTGAGGCTTCCCGGCGCGCTGGACAGGTCAGCCGATAGCCCTACGGCTTGCGGGCCACGCCGATGACATGAGCGCTCGTTCCGAGCATCGACGGTTCGGTCTCGGTCAGGCGGACCGCCCTGAGCAGATCGCCAGGGTCGGCCATCCGCTGCTCCAGGTCCCCCAGCAGCCAGGCGAAACCCTCCACCGCGACCAGGCGGATGTCCCGGTAGCCGGCGAGGTCGAGCTCCGCGCGCAACTCCTCAGGGCGGTGGAAGTAGGCCCAGAAGCCGCCGGCGGCCGACTGGGCCGGGTCCTGGCTGAGGCCGACACGCAGGTTGCGGTCAAAGTCGTCCCAGATCTCGCCGCTTCCCAACAGGCCCTTCTTCGCCGCGTCGAGAACCCAGGCGTGCCGGGCGATGACCTCGACCAGAACCTCACCACCCGGCCGAAGGACCCGGGCCGCCTCGCGCAGCGCCGCGACCCGGTCATCCCGCTGGACAAGGTGATAGAGCGGGCCCATCAGCAGCACGACATCGGCCGTCTTATCGGCAACGGGAAGACGACGGGCCTCACCCAACTCGACGCGAAACGGCGCGTGCGGTTGCGACCGGGACCGGGACCGTGCCCTCTCGACATGGCGGGCGACCGGGTCAACAAGGAGAACGTCATAGCCGCGCCCGGCAAGGTGCGCGGCGTGCGTCCCTGGACCGCCACCGACATCCACGACACGGCCGTGCCCGGGCAGGAACCGCGCGAAGATGTCCCAGGTCCGCAGCCGGACCAGGTCACCCAGGCCCGGCCGCCACAGACGGTCGTCCTCGTCAACCAGCTCATACCGGGCCGTCACCCGGCTAYCGATCTCCACCCGGCCCAGTATGGAAAGCCCGCCCACGCTTGGCGATCTGTTTTGCCTGCCCCGCCTCGACCGCGGCCTCCCGCTTCGCAACTCACTGCCACCGCGACTTGCCCCCAGATCCGATGGCAGATCAAGACCTTCGGCGCTGCCAGTCGATCTGAGGCGTCGCAGCTCATGCCATGATCGTGTCTCGCCTGCGTTGGCGGACGGCACCCGGAGATGGCTCCCATGGCACCAGGGATTCCCGCCGGGGCGCAGCTACCGGACCGTGACGAAGCCGTGAGGCACCTCCTCGGCGATCTACATCACCGGGCCAGCAGCGGCGTCGGTCCGGACTAGTGGCCGGCCCGGCGTGGGGGCCGCTGACGGAACATGATCGGAGTCCAGGTCCGGACTCGGACTCGCTGGTCGCCAGACAGACCGGTCCGAATCGCGTTCCCCGGGATCGTTGTAAGACTCCCGGATCCAAATCAGGACCAGGCACGCCGGCTTGCCGGGGCCACGGTGGCGTCCAGTCTGCATGACGCCGGATCGGGTGCCCACCAGTCGGCCATAGGGCTGTGAACTGGGAAGACCTCGTCAGCTGCCCGCAAGCCTGCTCACCGATCGAGCCGATCAGGTGTCCCAGCGGCTCGCGCTTCGGCCCGCATCTTCTCAGAGTGAGCACGAAGTCACGCTCGTCCCGATAGACTCGGCGGGCGTCGCTGGACCCGACGCGTATGCAGTTGCGTCATGATCAGCGACTCGGCGGACTCAAGGTGGTGCGGGACTGTGATGGTGACCGTTCTATACTTGCCGCTCGCCGGAAACGATGATCGCATGGGCTCTCGCCATGGGATCGCGACTCGCGGTGGCGCGCTCGGTCGACCAGAGATGCGGTGAGCCGCRCCTCCTGACTCCAACAAGAGAGAGTTCTTCATGCCAGAAAAGAGCATCAAGGAAAAAGTGTTGTGTTATATTGTGCGCGATGGCAAGTTGCTGGTGTTCCGGCACACCGACTATAGCTACGAGGAAGTTGGCATCCAGGTGCCGGCCGGCAGCATCCGTGAGGGCGAGACCCCGGAGAAGGCAGCCCTGCGGGAGGCGCGCGAGGAAACGGGCTTGACGGACTTCAAGATCGTGCGCAAACTCGGTGAGGTCGAATACGACATCAGTCCGTATCGGTTCGAGATACAGCACCGCCACGTCTTCCATCTTGAGATCACCGAGCCCGCGCCGGACCGGTGGGCCAGCCAGGAAGACCATGACGGTGAACAGGAGCCCACCCACTTCGAGTGCTTCTGGGTGCCGCTGGAGGCGGCCCACATTCTTCAGTCCGGGCAAGGAGCTTTGCTAGGGCGCCTGTACGACTGAGACCCCTTGCTTTCCCTCGGCACTATGGAGGCAGGTCATGAGTCACAATACCGGGCAGCGGGAAGAAATTGACCTGCTTTACCGGAGCTTGGATGTGGCAGACTCTGCGAGTGCCGTTTCGGTGATTCTGAAGTTGCGCGGCGAGACCTGTAACATCGATTGTCTCTACTGCTATGAGAAGCGCAAGGCGACCCCGGGAGGGGCGCGGATCGACGCCGGCCAGGTACACCGGCTCGCTGAACTCTTCCGGGGTAGGCGTATCGTTGTGGAGCTACACGGCGGGGAGCCACTTACTGCCGGTATTGCTCACGTCGCCGACGTGCTCTCTGCTCTCGCGGCGCAGCCCTCGGTCGTCGGTGTTTCACTTCAGACCAACGGCGTGCTCTTGGATGAGCAGTGGTTGGACCTCTTCGAGGAGGTCTGTCCCGACTTGCGGATCGGCATCTCGTTGGACGGGGATTCTGAAGGAAACAGATGGCGGGTCGGCTACGACGGCAGGCCCGTGTACCCGCGCGTGGCCGCAGCCTTGCAACTGCTGGCTGACCGCGGCCGTCAGGCGGGCGTCATCTGTGCCGTCACTCCGTCCATCCTGAGCCGGGCCGAGGCTGTCCTAGACCATATCGCCGGATTCCATGCGGTTAACGCGGTCAGTTTCGTTCCGTGCTTCGACGCCTCCGTCCGACGTCCCACCGCGGTTCCGGGCCGTCGCCTACCGATCAGTCGACAGCTTCAGCAAGCCCATGTTGCGGATGAGACAGATCCAAGTTGGGCGATCGATCCGGACCAGTACGCCGACTTCGTGATCGCAGCTACGATCCGCTGGATCAGCGCCGGGTATTTCACCCGTATGAAGTTGGAGCCGGCCGTGTCGACGATCAGGCGCCTACGTAGCCTCGACACAACCTTCTGCCATTTCTCGAACTTGAAGTGCGACCACGTCTTCACGCTCTATCCCGACGGCCGGCTCGGTAGCTGCGACGAGCTGCCCTGGCCGCAAGCTCGCCTAACTGTGCTGGACCAGTCAGCCGACATCGAGCAGGTGGCCGGCGCGCAGCAGCATTCGACGATCCTCGCTGGGGCCAGGAACCTGATGGGTCGGTGCGCGACCTGCGAATATCGAACTGCCTGCGGAGGTGGATGCCTCGCCTCCCGATTGCGCAGTGACCTAGCTGGAGCCCAGGACGCCTACTGCGATTATCGCATCCGAATGATCAACGGAATCGCCGCGTTGCTTGCGCAACCTGCCGACCCGGCGGGCGCATGGTGTCAAACCTTGCGTTGGAGTCCGAGAGAACCGAATAGCATGCGGGATATCGCCGCCTTCCTCGCGCGCTGGAACAACCCGGATGCGCCACGGGAAGACGTGCGCATTCATACCAGCTTGGAAGGAAACATCAACACGGTAGGTCTATCCGGCGTCCACGAGGCTGACGACCTCGACCCCGCACATCCCCGATGGCACGAGGCAATTGAGCCCGGCATCCGCTCCCTCGTCGACGCTGTCACTTGCGACTGGCGACTCGTCACCTACGACAGCTGTGAAGGTCACAGCTACACCGGCCGGGAACTGCCTCCTGCCGAACGACGGGTCGGAATCCTGCCACGTGACCGGGCTGAATATGCAACAACCGCAGCTGCTCTCTGCCGAGTGGCGATGACCGCTCAACCCGAGCTTCCGGAACAAACTCAGCTACTCGTCGGCCGCTGTGACCTGACGTGCGAGGCCACGGGGCGGACCACGCCCGTTCTCGACCTGCGGCTGCGACCGGCATCCGGGGCTAGTTGGTCGGCGTACTTCGCCGCCGTGGACACTGCAACGAACGTGCTCGTGGCCGCGCTACGTCGCGAGAAGCCGACACCTGGATATGTCTGCGCCTGCTTGATGCAACCTGCAACAACCGACCGGCTTGCCCTGGACGCAACGTGACCGGCGGCGGTGACGTGTCGACGATCCATCAGCTTCTCGGACGGATCGTATACTTTCATGCGCTCTTCATCGAGCCCGCCCTTCCGGTCGCGTCCGTAGATCCGAGTCTCGGGTCTCCGTGCTGCAACCACCATTCTGCCCTCAGCCGCCGCCCCACTGTTGAGAGGCTGCTGACGTCGACTGCTTGGGCTGCCATTGCCGAAGTCGCTGCGACCATCCCCGCGTTTCGGCGAGACTGCCCCGGCCAGGGAAGCGATTGCTGCGCGACCTGTTGCGTGAGGGGGTCGGCCGAGGCTGTCGCAGCGTGCTGGGTGGAGACCGAGTACCACGCCTACCACCACGTCCAGCCTGGCGAAGCGATCGTCCGTGCGTGCCAGCGGGCAGCGGCAGACCGCCTTGGCCGTGTCTTCGCCGCACAGCACCACGTTTCGTGTCGGGTGATGGCCGAGATCGAGACCAGAGCCGACAGGCTGACTCTGCCGAGCGCGGACGAGCTGCCGTTGATCGGGGAACTCTTGGCGCTGTGGGATGACCTGAGCGCGACGGCTCAGCGTCCGGTTGTCGGCTGGCTCAACCACTGTGCCGGCCTCGATGACGTCCGTCGCGTGCTGCTTCGTACGGGGAGCCAGTCGTGATACATATGGCCGAGACAGTAGGTGTCGGCAGCGTCGAAGGGTTTCTTGACGCCAAGGAACGGGCCCGTCTCGTCGCGATCATGGCGGGTTTCCTGGATGGTCAGCACTCAGCCCGTTTCGGTGACGCTCGCACCACGTCCATCCACGAAATCCCTGGCCACTCCGCCGAGCAGGCCATGGCCGTCTACGAGCCGGCTGGCCGCGTCGAGGTTGCACACATCCCGAGCGAGGCCGAAAGATTACTGCAACGCGCCTTCAGCCGCGCCAAGCCGGTGCTCGCACGAGTCATGCCGTCTATCACGGCGTGCCGTCCGTGGACCTACGTCGAGTACGGCCCCGGCCAGCACATCACCGCACACCTCGACGGGATCGCTCCTGACCCACTCCGCTGGCCGCGCCAGATTGCCGGGATCAGCGTCCTGATCGACGATGCGGACGCAGGCGGAGCCTTCTATGTCGAGACCACTTCCAGCAACCACCTGTGGAGCCCTCCCCTTGGGGATGCCTCAGTCCACGGATACACGCCCGGGATGTGCCTGGCCCACGACGGTGCCGATCACTCCGCAGACTGGTTCACCAGAATGCCCCGCACACGGTGGAGCGTGACGCCCGCGCCGGGAACGGCGTTGTTCTACGGCTCCCAGCTGGCCCATGGCACCGAGCCAGTGATCCGAGGCCGAGTTGCAAAGTTCATCAGTTGGCTCATCTCCGAAGCCGGCCAGCAACCTTCGATACGGTCCGGAGGTAACGGGCATGCTCCTGGCCATTGAGGGGATAGYCGGCGCAGGAAAGAGCACCGTACGCGACCGCGTGCTTGCCGCCGCGGCCGATGAGAACATCGCTGTTGCACACATTGGCCAATTCTCCTGGCTCTCTCTGGACGCCACCCGCACCATCATCGAGCTTCGAGCGGGCCGACCGGCCCCGGACCTGCGGGACGCCACCCGCGCCGTACGTCTGGACCTGGAACTACACGCCCGACACAACCTCATACCGGCACTGTCGCGTGGGTCCGTGATCGCTGACCGACTCATTCTGTCCACAGCTTGTCTACTCGCGTTGCTGTACCAGGAGGCTGTTGATGACTTCGTCCAGC
>NZ_MRUJ01000073.1:0-1931 GCF_002099325.1 Frankia sp. KB5
GACGTCGTCCGCAGATAGCCGAGCAAAGGGGTACGTGGCCTGGTGTGCGCGGCGACGATATCCGCTGGCTGCGTCCCGGTATCCGCTGCTCCGCCCGGTTCTCTCGGTTGGTGTAGAATCGTCACGTTCGGCTCCCGATGTTCGTTGTCCGCGCGGTGCCAGAAGGCGGGTGGAAAGCGGCGGACGGGCCGGGGAAAGGCTAACGTGGCGACCGGTTTCCTGGCCGTAGAACCGTCGAGTTTCTTCGGATTTATTCGCGATGCGCAGGCCGGTGAGGCCACCCGGTGGTCGAATTCTCGTGCCTTTTCCGATGAATCGGGTGGAAAGCGGCCGGCAGGGCGGGCAGGCAGGGCGGGCCGGAGCGTGCCGCCGCACGCTCGCTCTCAGGCCGGCCGCGCGCCGGGCCGCCCGTTCTCGACCACCCAGGTGGCATCCGTGGACGTGGGCGAGTGGCGATGGGCGATGTCGGCGACGACCCGCATGTCCGCGCGCCATTCGTCCGGGGTGACGCGAACGCGCGTGTAACCTCGCCGGTCACCACGAAAATACCGGACATGCGGGTTGAGCCGGGCATTGTTCTGCCGGATGAAGTCCTCGCTGACGAGGAAGAAGGCCGAGCTGATCGAGGTGCAGACGAACTCCGTCGCGACGACCGGCGTCTCGGGCCGGTCGAAATCGACCCGGAGGTCGTTTACCCAGGCGCAGTGGATGTCACCGGAGAGCACCACCGGGTTGCGCACGCCGCTGTCGCGGATCTCCGACAGCAGCCGGGTCCGGTAGGGGCCGTACCCGTCGTTCTGATCCAGGTTGGCCAGCCGTGGTCCCTCGCCGAGGGGTAGCTGCCCGTTCAGCTGGGCCATCATCGTCTGCTGGGCGAGGACGTTCCAGCGGGTCCGTGACGTGGTCAGGCCGTCGCGCAACCAGCGTTCCTGGGCGGCGCCGGCCATCGTGCCGGCCGTGTTGTCCCGGCCCAGGGAGGCGAGCCCGATGCCCTGCGGGGAGTCGCCGGGCTGCCGGGTCCGGTACTGCCGGGTGTCCATGACGTTGAACGTCACCAGGTTCCCGAACACGAACCGCCGGTAGATCCGCATGTCGGGCGATCCCGGATTCAGCTCCGCGCGGATCGGCATGTGTTCGTAGTACGCCTGGTAGGCGGCGGCACGCTGGCGGGCGAACGCGGCAGGGTCCTGCCGTTGCTCCCCGGCGTCGCCGGCCTCGTCGATCAGTCCGGCGTAGTTGTTCTCGACCTCGTGATCGTCCCAGGTGACGACCCAGGGGGCCACGTGATGAGCGGCCTGCAAGGCAGGGTCGGACTTGTACTGGCCGTACCGGTTGCGGTAGTCCGCCAGCGTCTGGAGTTGGTCCAGACCGGGCCGCTGCGGGGTGGTGTGCCGCCGGTCCGGGTAGTTGCTTTTCGGGTCGTACTCGTAGATGTAGTCGCCGACGTGGACGACGAGGTCCGGCGCGTCGGTGGCGATGCCGTCGAGGGCCGGCCAGTACCCGTTCTGGAAGTCCTGGCACGAGGCCAGCGCGAAGGTCAGGGCACCGCCGGTCGATTCCGGTCCCCTCCCAGGTGCCGCGGCCGTCCGGGTCCGGCCGACCGGACTGAGCACGGTGCCGGCACGGAACCGGTAGAAGTAGTCACGCTCCGGCGCGAGTCCGCGGACGTCGACGTGGACGGAATGCGCGAACGCCGTCTGCGCGATCTGCGTGCCGGCGCGCACCACATCGCGGAAACCCTCGTCCGTCGCGATCTGCCAGTCGACCTCAATGTCCCGCGTGGGCATGCCGCCGCCCTCGGTCGGCCTCGGCGCGAGCCGGGTCCAGAGGATGACGCCGTCCGGCAACGGGTCGCCGCTGGCGACCCCGAGCCCGAAGACCCCGTCGGTGACGCCCGCGATCGGAGTGGGTGCCCGCAGGGTCGGCGCGGG
>NZ_MRUJ01000074.1:0-61781 GCF_002099325.1 Frankia sp. KB5
CGGTCAGCAGTGGGGTCCGCCGCCGCCCCCGCCCGCTCAGCCGCAGTGGGGTCCGCCGCCCGCGCCGACCCCGGCGGGGGGCCCGCAGTGGGGGTCGCAGCCGGGTGGTCAGCAGTGGGGTCCGCCGCCTCCCGCGCCGGGAGCGCCCGGTCAGCAGGGTGGCCGGGTGAACCTGGACAAGGGGCGGGTATCGCTAGCCAAGGGGCAGAGCGTCTCGCTGGTGAAGACCGGCGCGCCGCCGCTCACCCGGGTCCGGATGGGCCTTGGGTGGGATCCGGCCCAGCACGGGAAGTCGATCGACCTCGACGCGTCCTGCATCCTGTTCGACGAGCGCGGCAAGGACGTCGACAAGGTCTGGTTCATGTCCAAGAAAGGCGCCCGGGGAGCCGTGCGCCACTCCGGGGACAACCTGACCGGCCATGGCGAAGGGGACGACGAGACAATCTTGGTCGATCTCGGTGCCCTGCCGGGGAACGTCGTCACCCTGATCTTCACGGTCAACAGTTTCCAGGGACAGACCTTCGTCGAGGTGCGTAACGCCTACTGCCGGTTGTATGACGATCTCACCGGGCAGGAGCTTGTCCGGTTCGACCTGTCCGACTCCAAGCCGTCCACCGGACTGGTGATGTGCCGGGTGCAGCGCGACCGCGGGGCTCCCACCTGGTCGATGACGGCGATCGGGGAGTTCCATGACGGCAAGACCGTCCGCGCCATGGTCAATCCGTCGAGGCAGTACCTGTAGGCAGTGCCGGTAGGCCGATCCCCGGCCCCGGAACGCCGGGCGGTTTGCCGGCGGCCCGCGCGACGGTGTTGATCCGGCCGACCTCTCCGGGTTGTGGGATGTCCCGGGCCGGGTAACCTCCGGCCGTGAACAGGTCTGCAGCGCCGTCGTGGGCCGGTGTGTTGCACTTCGCAGGCATCGCCCGGTGATGGGCATGGTCTCCCGCCCGGCCCCGTCCCGCGTCTACTGCCGCCGGCTGGCGGGCCTGCTCGTCCTGGACCCGAACGGCGACCAGGTCGGCAGGGTGCGCGATGTGATCGCGACGCTGCGACTCGGGCATGAGCCGCCCCGCGTCCTGGGCCTGGCCGTCGAGGTCCAACGCCGACCGATCTTCGTGCCGATGAGCCGGGTCACCGGGGTGGAGTCAGGCGCGGTGGTGCTGTCCTCGGCCCGGCTGAGCTGGCGGCGTTTCCAACAGCGCCCGAACGAGACCCGGGTGCTCGGCGAGCTGCTCGACCGGCGGGTGACGCTCATCTCGTCCGGTGTCGAGGTGACCGTCGTCGACGCCGCGATCGAACTGGTCCGCGGCGGCGACTGGGTGCTCGACCAGGTGGCGGTGCGGGTCGGCCGGGGCCGGCGCGGCGAGGTGAAGACGGTTGCCTGGGACGAGGTCACCGGCTTCTCGCTGCCCGAGGAGGGGCAGGGGGCCGCGAACCTGCTCGCTGCGTTCGAGAAGCTGCGGCCCGCCGACCTCGCGTCGCTGCTGCATGACCTGTCCGAGAAACGGCGCGCGGAGGTCGCCGCCGCCCTTGACGACGAGCGGCTTGCCGACGTCCTCGAGGAGCTGCCGGAGGACGAGCAGGTCGAGCTGCTCGGGGGACTCGCCGACGAGCGGGCCGCCGACGTGCTGGAGGCGATGGGCCCCGACGACGCGGCGGACCTGCTGGGCGAGCTGCCCGCCGACGACGCGGAGCGTCTCCTGCGGCTGATGGAGCCCGACGAGGCCGCCGGCGTGCGCCGTCTGCTGCTCTACGCCGACGACACGGCCGGCGGCATGATGACCAGCGAGCCGGTCGTGCTCGCCCCGAACGCGACGGTCGCCGAGGCGCTGGCCCGCATCCGCGAACCCGAGCTTTCCCCGGCGCTCGCCGCGCAGGTCTACGTGGTGCGTCCGCCCTACGAGACGCCCACCGGCCGCTACCTCGGTCTCGCCCACTTCCAGCGGCTGCTGCGTGAGCCGCCGGCGACCCTGGTCGGTGGCGTGATCGACGTCGACATCGCCTCGCTGCGGCCGGAGACCCCGCTGGCCGAGGTCACCCGTCATCTGGCGTCCTACAACCTGGTGGCGGCACCGGTTCTCGACCGCGCCGGCCGGCTCGTCGGCGTCGTCACCGTCGACGACGTGCTCGACCACCTGCTTCCCGCGAACTGGCGGGAGCGACAGCTCGACGCGGACGTGGATGCGCGGGCGACCCCCGGGGCACTGACTCCGCCCGCCGCGGGCGACGTGGAACCAGGCTCCCGCGGTGAGGCGGGCAGCTCCCCGGCCGCCTCATGAGACGTCTGGGACGTCTGGGAGGCCTGGGACGTCTGGGACGTCTGGGACGCCGCCGGCCGCGAGGCGCCCGCCTCGATCAGCCGCGGCTGTCCCGGCGGTCCGCCCTGCGCTCCGCCTACGAGCCGGACGCCTTCGGGCGGATCGCGGAGCGGGCGGCGCGTTTCATCGGCACGGCCCGGTACCTCGTTGCGCAGAGCGTCGTGATTGTGCTGTGGGTCGCTTACAACATCATCGCCCCGCAGTCCGTCCGGTTCGACAATTTCCCGTTCATCTTTCTGACGTTGGTCCTGTCGCTGCAGGCCGCGTACGCGGCACCGCTCATCCTGCTGGCGCAGAACCGCCAGGATGACCGGGACCGCGCGAACCTCGCCCAGGACCGCGAGCAGACCATCCGTAACCGCGAGGACACCGAATACCTCGCCCGCGAACTGGCCGCGATGCGCATCACGATCGGCGAGCTCGCCACCCGGGACTTTCTGCGTTCGGAGCTGCGGGGGTTGCTCGCGGAGCTGGAGGGGCCGGACGGTGACCGGGCGAAGGACCGCGACCGGGAACGCCGACGGCGGCGGGGGGGCGAGCGTTCGTTACGTCCGCCGTGATGATCGGGCCGGTGCGGCGGGCTGGTGCGAACGGCGGCCGCGCGCCGCACCGGCGGATACCCGGGTGCCTACCGCACGGTACCGCGGCAGAGCGTCAGCACCGCCATCGCGATCTCGACCCCACGAGGCCCCAGCTTGTCCGCCCAGATCGCGATGATTTCGTTCTCCCGGGCGTGCTGGATGCGAGGCCCGCCCTCGGCCGAGCGCAGCGCCTGGATCTGCTGGGACAGATCCCGCCGGGTCGCGACGAGATCACGCAGCTGAGCATCGATGTCATCGATGAGCTGTCGTCCCTCGTCGATCGAGGCGATGGCCGGCGCGGTGCTGGGGGCGTCGACGACGTTCTCCACAAGTGGGCCTTTCGGTCGGAGGCCCGGCGCACCCCAGGCCGAGACAACCCGGAGGCGGACCGGGCCTGGGTCTGGCGCTTGTGCCGCGTGAGATCAGCGGCGGAGCGGGGACCGTGCCCGGTCCCCATAAAACAGCCGTAGCGACGTGCCGTGACATGCGAGTCGGCGGCACGTGAGTCGACTGCACTGCATGGCAAGAGCATGCCAGCCGCGCGCCGATTCGTCCAGGAGCCTGATCTCTTGGGTACCCTCCACCCTGGTTCTTGGGTAACCCCCACCCCGACTAATCCCTCGCCTTGATTAACCCCTCGCCTTGACTCGGGCGGCGCCGCCCGAGCGGGCGTCCGGTAACCGAGGCGAGGCCGGTAGAGACTATAGAGTGAGTGATGGCGCAACTGGAGCTCACCGGCCTGCCCCGTCGGCTTTTTTCCTGCACGCCGTCGCGGCTGGCGGCCTTCGAGGACTGCCCCCGCCGGTACCGGATGACGTATCTGGACCGGCCGCGGCCGCCCAAGGGGCCGCCCTGGGCGCACACCTCCTTCGGCGTCAGCGTGCACAACGCGCTGCGACGCTGGTGGGAGGGGCCGATCGAGCAACGGGTCCCACGGCGGGCCGCGGCGCTGTTGCGGTTGCTGTGGGTCGACGAGGGTTTCCGGGACGGTGAGCAGTCGTACCGGTGGCGCGAGCGCGGCGCGCGGATGGCGCATGACTATGTCGCGCACCTCGATCCGGCGGCCGAGCCGCGCGGGGTCGAGCGCTCGGTCGCGGCCCGTACCGAGGCGCTGGCCTTCTCCGGACGGGTGGACCGTCTCGACGACCGGGACGGGGAGCTGGTCGTCGTCGACTACAAGACCGGACGCCGGCCGGTCACCGACGACGATGCGCGATCGTCCCCGGCGCTCGCGCTCTACGCCCTGGCCGCCGGGCGGATGCTGCGCCAACCATGCCGGCGGGTCGAGCTGCACCACGTGYCCAGTGGGCGGGTCGCGGCCGCCGAGCACACCGAGGCGAGCATCGCCCGGCACGTGCGGCGGGCGGAGTCGGTCGCGGCGGACGCCGTGCGCGCGACGGAGGCCCTGCGGGCGGGTGAGGATCCGCAACGGGCGTTTCCGCCGAGCCCCGGCCCCCTGTGCTCGTGGTGCGATTTCCGCAGCCACTGCCCCGAGGGGCAGGCGGCCGGCCCCGAACGCCAGCCCTGGGACGCCCTCGGCGACGAGGGCGACGAGGACTGAGGCATCGGCGTACCAGGGCGCCGGCGACCGGCGGGTCGGCCCGGACACCGGGGYGCCGGACACCGGGCCGGGAGAGGCGTCATCATGAGACGGTGCCCGACCAGACCGCCACGCCCGCCCGGCCGCGGGTCTCCGCGAAGGCCGCGACCTTCACCGAATCGGTGATCCGGGAGATGACCCGGCTCGCTCTCGCGCACGACGCCGTGAACCTCGCGCAGGGCTTCCCCGACTTCGCCTGCCCGCCGCAGCTCAAGGAGGCGGCCAAGGCCGCCATCGACGCGGACGTGAACCAGTACGCCATCACGTGGGGAGCCGCGGAGTTCCGCGCCGCCGTTGCCGCGAAGGTGGCCGGAACCTACCCGGGCTGGTCGGTCGACCCCGACACCGAGATCTGTGTGACCTGCGGCTCCACCGAGGCGATGATCGCGGCGATGCTTGCGCTGGTCGACCCCGGCGACGAAGTGATCATGTTCGAGCCGTTCTACGAGAACTACGGCCCGGACGCGATCCTCTCCGGCGCCCGGCCGAAGCTCGTCCGCCTGCATGCCCCGGACTGGACGATCGACGAGGCGGAGCTGCGTGCGGCGTTCTCCGACCGCACCCKCGCCATCGTGTTGAACACCCCGCACAACCCGACCGGCAAGGTGCTGCGCCGCGCCGAGCTGGACCTCGTCGCCGAGCTCTGCCAGCGCCACGACGCGCTCGTGTTCACCGACGAGATCTACGAGCACATCCATTACCTGGGCCCGGGCGGCCACATCCCGCCGGCCACCGTTCCCGGGTTGGAGGACCGCACCGTTACCATCAATGCGCTGTCCAAGACCTACGCGGTGACCGGCTGGCGGGTCGGCTGGACGATCGCGCCCGCCGCCTACACCTCGGCGATCCGCAAGGTGCACGACTTCCTCACCGTCGGGGCGGCGGCACCGTTGCAGGCCGGCGGGGTGGCGGCGATGAACCTGCCGCAGACGTACTACGTCGATCTCGCCCGGCAGTACCGGGAACGGCGGGACCTGCTCTGCGCGGCCCTCGCCCGGACCGGCTTCACCTTCCGGGAACCGGACGGGGCGTACTACGTGATGTGCGACACCCGCGCGCTCGACCCGGCCGGTGACGACGTGGCCTTCGCTCGCCGGCTGGTCACCGGGATCGGGGTCGCCACCGTTCCCGGCTCGTCGTTCTTCGCGGACCCGGCGGACGGCCGCCACATCATCCGGTTCGRCTTCCCCAAGAAGCTCACGACCCTGGAGGCCGCGGCGCGGCGGCTTGCCCGTCTCACCCCGGCTACCCCGGGTTGAGGCCTGTCCCAGGCGGCTGGGGCATCGGGTAGCCGGCTTCGGCCGCCCGGGTATGCCCCGCGTGCAGCTCCCGGTCCAGCGCTGTCAGTTGACCGTGTGTCCCGCCGCGCAGCGATCGGCCGGCCAGTCGCGGGCGAGCGGCCATCTCATCGGGCGACGGCGGCGCGTACCGCCCGCGCAGGTATTCCCCGATCCACCGGGCCTGGGCGGCCGCGAGCCGCGCGGGACCCGCGACATGGAACAGCCAGGGAACCTCGAGATCGAAGACCTCGCCGAAACGGGCCGAGCCCGTCCCGGCCGGACCTAGCCGCGCCGCCGGGCCGGTGAGCACCACGGCCTCGAAAACGCCGAGCGGGTGGGCTTCGCCATCCGGGTGGGGAGCGCCATACACCTCAAAAGGCGGACCGAGCGCGGCGGCTCCGACCAGGCGCAACGTAGCGGGAGTCACGGCGACGACACGATCAGTCAGATTGTGCGTGGCGAGTTCGGCGAGGGACGGCGGCGGCGCGGGGCCCTCGGAGAATGCGGTGACGGTCAGCCCACCGTCGGCGAGTGTGATTGTCGCGGCGGCTCCGGCGGCATCGAGACCGAGGACGGCGACACGGGGAAGACCTGGCACGTCGGGGGACTCTAGCGGTGCGGTGATGGATCCCGCGCACTACGGTTGAAGACATGAGCGTTGTCAAGATCAACGTGTTGACCGTGCCCGCAGAGCTGCGAGACACCCTGGAGAAGCGGTTCGCCGGCCGCGCCGGGATGGTGGAGCAGGCCGACGGGTTTGAATGGTTCGAGCTRCTGCGCCCGATCGAGGGCACGGACACCTACCTCGTCTACACCCGTTGGCGTAGCGAGGAGGACTTCCAGAAGTGGCAGTCCTCGCAGGCGTTCGGTGAGGGCCACCGGCAGGCCGCGGAGCAGACCGCGGCCGGTCAGGGCGCTCCGGCGGGCCACGGGGCCCCGGCGGGGGGGCAGGGTGCCCCCGCGGCCACCGCGGCCACGCTGTGGTCGTTCGAGGTGGTGCAGACCGCCGCCCCCGCCTCGAACTGACCCGCGCCCGGCGGCGCACACCGGATGAGACGAGTGGTACCCCCGGATCCACCGGGGTTGCGGATGGCTGGTCGGTGTCCGACTTAGGGTGATTGCGGAGTGGCCTCGGGGGCGCGTCGAGATTTTCGCCCGTCAAGTGTTGTGACGGATCGGTCACGCCCCCACACTGATCGGTGTGGCCCGAGTACTCGCTGTTGCGAATCAGAAGGGCGGCGTTGCCAAGACGACCTCCGTGTCGAGTCTCGGTGCCGCGCTGTGCGAGCTGGACCGTCGGGTCCTGCTGGTCGATCTCGACCCACAGGCATGTCTGACCTTTTCGCTCGGGCTGGATCCGGATGCCCTCGAACTGTCGGTGCACGACGTCCTGTTGGGACGGTTGTCCGCCGGCATCATCATCACCAGGACACCGGACGGCACCGATCTGCTGCCCGCGACCATCGAGCTGGCGGGTTGCGAGGCGGTACTGCTGTCACGCACCGGGCGGGAGCACGYGCTGCGGCTTGCCCTCGCCGAGATCGTCGACGAGTACGACTTCATCCTCATCGACTGCCCGCCCTCCCTGGGCGTGCTCACCATCAACGGGTTGACGGCGGCGGACGAGGTCATCGTGCCGCTGCAGTGCGAGACGTTGTCCCACCGCGGCGTCGGCCAGCTGTTGGACACGGTGCACGACGTGCAGCGGCTGACCAATCCCGGCCTGCGGGTCCGCGGCGTGCTGCCGACCCTGTTCGACGGTCGCACGGCGCACTGCCGGGCGGTGCTCGCCGACGTCTCCGCCCGGTACGACATCGCGGTGCTGGCGCCGCCGGTAGCCCGTTCGGTGCGCTTCGCCGAGGCGCCGGGAACGGGGCGGTCCATCCTGACGACCGCGCGGCGCTCCAAGGGGGCCGAGGCCTACCGGTCGCATGCCCGTGCCATCGCCGGGGTTGCGGGGGTGGGCACGGCTGCCGGCATCGCTGACATCGCTGGCATCGCCGGCATCGCTGACCCTGCCGGAACCGCGGTTGGACAGGCCGCCGAAACCGTTGACGGCCYGGGGGCCACCTCGCCCGGTCGGCGGCAACGCCCTCGGGAGGGGGACGGCCAACCCGCGGGCATGCGGRACCATTCCCGCCCTCCGGTGCAGGTCGGCGAACCGACCTGCACCGGAGAGGTGCGGGTGTGAGCCGACGGTGAACGAGCTCGGGCGGACACCCGGCCGGGTGCCGGGCGGGAGGCAGGCGCAGGACCGGGCGACGGCCGGGTTCGACCGGCTGCGTCCKCGTGGCGCCCGGTCTCCCCTGGTCACTCCGGTTCGCGCGAGATCAACGGTGGGTCGCGACGCGCATGGAAAGCGTGCGTTGTACAGCGGCGTCCGCCCCGTGACACCGCCGAACACCAGCCTGACCGTCAACTGCTCCCGATGCGGGCAGACCAGCTCCCTCGGCGCCTGGCACGCGCTGCGCGTCCTGACGCCGAGCGTCCATCTACCGCTGGTCCGACTCCGGCATCCCTCCTTGGTGCGCTGTCCCTCGTGCCGGCGGCTGAGCTGGGTCCGGCTGGGCCTGCATTTTCGGCCCGCGGGCTGACGACCCCCGCGGACCGGCGACCCCCGCGGGTATGCGGGGCCGGGGGCCGGGGTGTCAGGCCGACTCGGCTCGGGGTGGCGCGCCGGCGTCGGCGTCGGCCTCGGTGCCGTCGCCGGCCTCCCGCATCGTGCCCGTGCCGCGGCCACGGTTGCCGCGCCGCCGGCGCCGGCGGCGCGGCAACTCCTCGGCCTCGACGCCCGTCTCCGAGGCCAGGGCGGAGACGACGCGGGCGGTGTCGGTGTCCGTGTCGGTGTCCGTGTCGGTGAGCGGGGCGGTCCCGGTGAACTCGACCAGCCCGGTCTGCCCGGCACCGTCCACCACGGGTGCGCCGGCCTTCCGGCCGTCCTCGTCGACCGGGTCCGCCGGGTCCGCCGGGTCCGCGGCGATGGCCAGCCCCGCACCCGCGGCCGCCGCACCACCGCCGCGGGTGCGCCGACGGGCCCGAGTCCGGGTCGGCACCGCCGCCGGCTCGGAACGGTCCTGGTCACGCCCGGTCCGCGAGCCGCGGCGCCCGCCGCGACCGGACTGCCCGAGATCCTCGATGTCCTCGGCCGCGAGCCCGGCGCGGGTCCGCGCCGCGTGCGGCAGGGTGCCCTTCGCGCCCGCCGGGATGCCGAGCGCCTCGTACAGGTGGGGGGAGGTGGAATAGGTTTCCACCGGGCCATCGAACGGCAGGGCGAGCGCCTTGTTGACGAGCGTCCACCGCGGCAGGTCGTCCCAGTCGACGAAGGTGATGGCCACCCCGCTCTCGCCCGCCCGACCGGTGCGGCCGATGCGGTGCAGATAGACGTTCTCGTCTTCGGGGCACTGGTAGTTGACCACGTGGGTGACACCGTTGATGTCGATGCCCCGGGCGGCCACGTCGGTGGCGACCAGGACGTCGACCTTGCCGGAGCGGAAGGCGCGCAGCGCCTGCTCGCGCTGGCCCTGGCCCAGGTCGCCGTGCACCGCCGCGGCCGCGAAGCCGCGCTTGGCGAGGTCCTCGGCGACCTTGTCCGCGGTGCGCCTGGTCCGCACGAACACCATGGCGAGCCCCCGGCCGCCGGCCTGCAGGACCCGGGCCAGCACCTCCATCTTGTCCAGCGCGTGGGCGCGGAAGACGTGCTGACGGGTGGTCGGGACCGTGCGCCCCTCATCCGGCTGTTCCGCGCGGACGTGCACGGGCCGTTTCATGAACCGCCGGGCCAGGGAGATGACCGGGCCGGGCATGGTCGCGGAGAACAGCATCGTCTGCCGCTCGGTCGGCAGCTGCGACATGATGCGCTCGACGTCCGGCAGGAAGCCGAGGTCGAGCATCTCGTCGGCCTCGTCGAGCACCAGGGTGCCGACGCCGGCCAGGTCGAGCACGTGCTGGCGGGCGAGATCCAGCAGGCGGCCGGGCGTGCCGACGACGATGTCGACCCCGGCGCGCAGCGCGGACAGCTGCGGCTCGTAGGCACGCCCGCCGTAGACGGACAGCACCCGCAGGCCACGGCGGGCGCCGGCGCGGGTGACGTCCGCGGTCACCTGGACGCACAGCTCACGGGTGGGCACCACGACGAGGGCCTGCGGACGGCCGTCGGCACCCTCCTTGGCCGCCAGCACCGTCTGCACCACCGGGACGCCGAACGCGAGGGTCTTGCCGGTGCCGGTGCGGGCCTGCCCGATGATGTCGTTGCGGGCCAGGGCGAGTGGAAGCGTCAACTCCTGGATGGGGAAAGCGTGCACGATGCCCGCTTCGGTCAGCGCCGAGACGGTCTCGGCGCGCACGCCGAGCTCCGCGAAGGTCGGTGCCGCCGGGGACCCGGGGGTGGAGGGGGTGGTTTGTGGCTCGTAGGGAGTCAGATCATCTGTGGGTACTTCAGCTGTGACGGACAGCGGGACGCTCCTGGTCTTCTCTGAGCGGTGTCTACGCTGAACCCGCTCGCGGTGAGCCGCGCGGCGCCCGCGACCCGAAAATCCATGTGCCCCGGTGCCCTCGATGGCAACTCTGGGTGCACAGGTGACGAGGCGACGCCTGCTACACGGCGGCCGAGGTGACATAACGACCCCTGGCTGCCCCCAGCATAGCCGGTGTAACCCCGGGTGGGGGCTCCTTGGCAGGAGTGTTTGCCGACAGCGACTGCGGCGGGTGTCAGAATCGCGCCTGTGGCACAGACGACACGGACCCCGACCGGCCCGGCGACACCCATCGCCATCACCGCCCCCGGTCAGGTAGGTGACTCTGACAATCGGGTGCCCCCGTCCCCGGATGCCGGACCCGCACCGACCGTGGACCAGGCGACCGTGGACCAGGCGACCGTGGATCAGGCGACCGTGGATCTGCTGGGCCTGCTCGCCTACGGCGAGCTGACCGCCTTCGAGCGCATGGCCACCGACGCGCGGATGTCACCGACCGTTGCCGACAAGATCGCCCTGGCGAAGATGGCCGCCGCCGAGTTCGCCCATTTCCAGGCCATCAGCGACGAGCTGGACCGGCTCGGCGTCGACCGGGAGCTCGCGATGGCCCCGTTCATYGCGCCACTGACCGCCTTCCACAACTCGACCGCCCCGGCCGACTGGCTGGAGAGCCTCGTGAWGGCCTACGTGGGGGACAACATCGCGGCGGACTTCTATCGCGAGATCGCGGCGCGGCTTCCGTCACCGTCACGCGAACTGGTTCTGAAGGTGCTCGACGACACCGGGCACGCAGCCTTCGCGGTCGAGCGGGTGCGCGCGGCGATCAGCGCCAACCCGACGGTGGCCGGGCGGCTGGCGCYGTGGGCCCGTCGGCTCGTCGGTGAGGCGCTCACGCAGGCCCAGCGGGTCGGGGTCGATCGCGACGCGCTCACCGGGCTGTTGGTCGGGGTTGGCGACCTGGAGGCGCTGGCGGCGATCTTCAACCGCATCATGGCGGCGCATGGCCGGCGGATGGCGGCACTGGGCCTGTCCGCCTGATCCGGGCCCGCCGACCGGCGCGGCGACGCCGGTCGGCTCCCCGGCGGGCCGGCCGGYGGACCGCTGCCGGTGGTCGGCCGGGACCTAGACGGCGCCGAAGCCCACCCGTCGAGTCGTGGTCGCGGCGATCTCCACATAGGCCAGCGACGCGATCGGCATTATCACCTGCCGGCCCTTGTCGTCGACGAGGGTCAGCACCCCGTTGTCGGCCTTGACCGCCTCATTCACCAGCGCGGCGACAGCCTCCGGGGACTGGCTGCTCTCCAGCACCAGCTCCCGACTGACCTGCCGGACGCCGATCTTGACCTCCACCCGATGACCTCCGCCTTCGTCGGACCTACCGTCGGCGGACGAGCGCCGCCGATCTTGGATCACCGCCCACACTATGGCTTCCGGGACTTCTCCACCGCGGCAGGGGCGGTGTGTTCGCTCCGGGCACATCCGCTCACCCGGCAAACGCTTGCCCGACGCGCCCGTTACACCCGATATGCCGGACGACGTCAGCCGGCGGGGGGGACCTCCTCGTGCGGCTCCGTGTTCGTGCGCGCGGCATCCCGGTGCTCCTGGCGGGGGTAGCCGCCGATGCCGCGCCAGGCCAGCTCCACCATCGACTCGATGGCCCGTTCCTTTTCCACGGTGGCACCGCGGACCAGCCACCAGCGCGACGCCGTCTCGGCCAGCCCAACCAGCCCGACCGCGAGCAGGTCGGCCTCGTCCTGGGGCAGCCCGGTGTCGGCGACGATCGTCGCGGCGATGGCCCGCACGCACTGGGCGAAGGCGGTCTCGATGCGCTGGCGGACCGCGGGCTCGTTGCGCAGGTCCGACTCCAGCACGAGCTGGTGTGCCCCAGAGGGGTCGTTGACGAAGTCGAAGTACGCTCGGATGGACCGGGCGATGCGCGCGTGGTTGTCCGAGGTGGAGGCGAGCGCGTCCTGGACGCTCGTCACCAGCTGGGTGGCGTGCTCGTCGAGCAGCGCGAGATAGAGCTCGAGCTTGCCGGGGAAGTGCTGGTACAGCACCGGTTTGCTGACGCCGGCCCGCTCGGCGATCTCGTCCATCGCCGCTGCGTGGTAGCCCTGGGCGACGAAGACCTCGCGGGCGGCTCCCAGAAGCTGGAAGCGGCGCGCGGTGCGGGGGAGCCGGGGAGCCCTGCCCGGTCGTGCGTCGGGCGGGGCTGGCTCGGCGGTCACCGGCGCACCTCCTGGCTGATGGCGCACCTCCTGGTTGATGCGGTCAACAGTACCCGCGGGGCCCGACCGGCCGGCGTTCGTCGAAACGAAACCAGCCGGCCTGCTCGTCGCTCGCGCGGGGTGGCGCCGGGTCGTTGGTGGTCGGGTCGTTGGTGGTCGGGTCGCTGGTAGTCGGGTCAGCGGTAGTCGTCGTCCTCGTCGGTCTCGACCACGATGCTCTGCTCGACGACGTCGTACTCGTCGGCCTCGACGGGTGGCGCCGAAGGTAGCCAGCGCGGCGCCGGGCCGGCCGGACGTATCTCCCGGGCCTGCTCGACGGCGTCGGCGTCGGGCGCCTCGATCGGAAGATCGGATGCCGGAAGGTCGGTGGGTGCTCCCATGGGGACGTCCTCCTGCGCTCATCGTTATGGCGACCCGCTGGGGCGGGCGCCGGAAATGGACGATCCGAACCTGTCCGGGGTCCGGATCGCGATGTGCCCGGAACGGGTGGCCCTCACGCGCCATCGGCCGGGCCGGCCTCGTCACGGACGTGGCGGTGGCGTCCGTCACTCATCCCACTCCCCGCTCCCGCGTCGTTCCCGGCTCCGTGTCCCGCTCGCACCAGGCTTCCCGTCCTGGGTACGTTCCGCCCTCCTGCACATATATCCCCCGCCGGTCGTCGGCGTTCTCCGGTGTGTCTCCAGGGCGGCTGGCGTCCTGGAGATCTTCACCTGTTGATAGGTTCAAGCTTTTCGCCTGTCTGGCTTACTCGTGGGCTTCCGGTGGGACACCATAGGGGTACGTGACGTGAGGGGCGAACATGCGTGCGACCTGGAAGGGCGTGATCTCCTTCGGCCTGGTGTCCATCCCGGTGAGGCTCTACTCGGCGACCCAGGAWCGGGATGTCGCGTTTCACCAGGTTAGACGGTCGGATGGGTCCCGTATCCGATACCGGAGAGTGGCGGAGGCCGACGGGGACGAGGTCAACTACGCCGACATTGCCAAGGGCTACGAGCTGCCGGATGGGGAGACCGTCGTACTCACCGACGAGGACTTCGCGAATCTCCCGCTGTCCACCTCCCGGGCGATCGACGTGCTGGAGTTCGTCCCGTTGGAGCAGGTCGACCCGATCTACTTCGCGAAGAGCTACTACGTCGAGCCCGACCGCACCGGCGCCAAACCCTACGTTCTCCTTCGCGACGCGCTGGCCGCATCGGGCCGTGTCGCGTTGGTGAAGATAGCCCTGCGGCAACGCGAGCAGCTCGCGACGCTCCGGGTGCGCGGCGGCGTCTTCGTCCTGGAGACCATGGTCTGGCCGGACGAGGTGCGGCAACCGGACTTTCCGTTCCTTGAGGAGGACGTCGCGGTACGCCCGCAGGAGCTGTCGGTGGCTGCCTCGCTCATCCACACCCTGGCAGCCGACTTCGACCCCACCAGGTACACCGACAACTACCGTGAGGCCCTGCAGGCCGTGGTCGATGCGAAGGTCGCCGGCCGCGAGGTTGTGGCCTCGCCGGGCGGGCCGGCCAGCGAGGCGGTCGGCGACCTCATGGCGGCGCTGCGCGCGAGCATAGCCGCCGCCCGCGCTGGACGGCCCGGCGAAGCGGCTGTGGCAGGTGGTGCGGCTGTGGCAGATGGTGACGCGGGACCCGCGGCGGCCGGGGTCACCGACGACAAGGCGTCCGACGACAAGGCGTCCGACGACAAGGCGTCCGATGGACGGCGGGGCGGCCGTACCTCCTCGGTCAAGGGTGCCTCGTCGGCCCCGGGTACGCGGTCGACCGCCCGGAAGACGCCGTCCTCGACGAAGAGCACCGCGAAGACGAACGCCGCCACGAAGACGCCGCCCGCCAAGACCTCCGCGGCCAAGACCTCCGCGGCCAAGGCCACCTCCTCGAGGACGGCCCCGAAGACGGCCCCGAAGACGCCGACCTCGAAGACGCCCCCGACGCGGCGATCCGCCTGAGGAGCGGTCCCGGCGCGGGAGCCGGGGGCAGGTGGTGGCGGGGGCCGGTGGATACCGGGCGGTCAGTGACGGAAGGCGGTCAACGACAGAGGGCGGTCAACGACAGAGGGCGGTCAGTGACGGAAGGCCTCCTTCGCCTTCTCCCCGGCGTTCTTGAGGTCGGCGACGCCGCGTTCTCCCCGGCCCTCCGCCTGCAGGTCCCGGTTCTCGGTGGCCTTGCCGGCCTGTTCCTTGGTCCGCCCGCGGAGCTCCCGCATCTTGTTCCTGACCTTGTCAGTGAAGGACACTGCACTCACTCCTCACTGTATGTGCGGTGGGTCGGAAGAGGTCTACCCGTGGCAGCCGCGGGAACACTCCGGGGGCGCCGTGCGCTGCACCAGAGGGCCGGCCGTCGCGATGCCCGACGTGTACCCGTGATGAGGGACCTCCCGGCGGATGGCCCAAATCCGGCGACGCCGCGTCGCGCTGTGGCATCGTCGAAGGACGACACCGAACGCGAGGAGCAAGCGTGTCCCTTCCGCCCCTGGTCGACCCCGCCGAGGGGCTGACCGTCGACGAGATCCGCCGGTACTCTCGGCATCTGATCATTCCGGATGTCGCYATGGACGGCCAGAAGCGGCTGAAGAACGCCAGGGTGCTGGCGGTCGGTGCCGGTGGCCTCGGCTCGCCGACGCTGATGTACCTGGCCGCCGCCGGCGTCGGGACGCTAGGCATCGTCGAGTTCGACACCGTTGACGAGTCGAACCTGCAGCGTCAGATCATCCACGGCCAGTCCGACGTCGGCCGCTCGAAGGCGGAGTCGGCCCGCGACTCGGTTCGCAACATCAACCCGTACGTGAACGTCGTCCTGCACGAGACCCGGCTGGACGCCTCCAACGTCATGGAGATCTTCAGCGGGTACGACCTCATCGTCGACGGCACGGACAACTTCGCCACCCGTTACCTGGTCAACGACGCCGCGGTGCTGCTCGGCAAGCCCTACGTCTGGGGTTCGATCTACCGCTTCGACGGTCAGGCCAGCGTCTTCTGGGCCGAGCACGGACCGTGCTACCGCTGCCTCTACCCGGAGCCGCCGCCTCCCGGCATGGTCCCCTCCTGCGCCGAGGGCGGGGTGCTGGGTGTGYTGTGCGCCTCCATCGCCTCCATCCAGACCACCGAGGCCATCAAGGTGCTGACCGGGGTCGGTGATCCGCTGGTCGGTCGGCTGATGGTGTATGACGCCCTGGAGATGACCTATCGGTCGATCAAGGTCCGCAAGGACCCGGAGTGCCCGTTGTGCGGGAAGAACCCGACGATCACCGAGCTGATCGACTACGAGGCGTTCTGCGGGGCGGTCTCGGAGGAGGCGCAGTTGGCCGCCGCCGGCTCGACGATCACCGCGGGCGAGCTCAAGAGCTGGCTGGATGCCGGCGAGCCGATCGAGCTCGTCGACGTCCGTGAGCCGGCCGAGTGGGAGATCGTCCGGATCCCGGGCGCGCGCCTGATCCCCAAGGGGGACCTGCCCGCGCATCTCTCCGAACTGCCGCAGGACCGTCGGGTGGTCGTCTACTGCAAGTCCGGGGTGCGCTCGGCCGACGCGCTCGCCACGCTGAAGGGCGCCGGCTTCTCCTCGGCCGTGCACGTCCAGGGTGGCGTGACCGCGTGGGCGATCCAGGTCGACAAGTCGCTGCCGGTCTACTGAGCGCCGGATGAGCCGCGCCTGGACGAGTCCCCCGGAGCCTGGACGAGTCCCACGGAGCCTGGATGAGCCACGGAGCCTGGATGAGCCCCAGGCCGCGGGCCCGGCGTGATGCGCCGCCGGCGAGCGTCTCCGCCGGGCTCGGTACCCGGATCTCGCTCGGCGGCGCGCCGGGTCCGCACGCCCTTGAGGTGCTGGAGGCGGTGTCGCGCATCCCGCCGGGCAAGGTGATGACCTACGGCGACGTGGCCGAGTACGTCGGCGCCGGGTCGGGGCGCACGGTTGGAGCCGTGCTGTCCCGATTCGGCGACGAGGTGCCCTGGCACCGGGTGATCCGGGCGACCGGGGAACCGAACCCGGCCGCACCGGTCGAGGCCCTGCGCCGGCTCGTCGCCGACCGGACGCCGCTGCGCCCCGGAGGCGACCAGGTCGATCTCGCCGCGGCCCGGTGGGACGGTTCTCCGGCCTGACCGCCGCGGGCCCGGTCAGCGGGCGGCCATGCCGCCGTCGGCCAGATAGACGCTGCCCGTGACCAGGGAGGCCCGGTCGGACAGCAGGAAGACGACGACCTCGGCCACCTCATCGACCGTGCCCAGTCGGTTGATCGGCGAGAACAGCGCGGCTCCGCGCCGCGGCCGGCCGTCGACATGCAGCAGCGGGGTGTCCACGAAGCCCGGCGCCACCGCGTTCACTCGGATGCCGCGGGTGGCGTAGTCCAGGGCGGCCGTCTTGGTCAGCCCGATGACCCCGTGCTTCGCGGCGACGTAGGGCGCCGACCCGGCGAACCCGACCACCCCGAGCACCGAGGCCATGTTGACGATCGAGCCTCCGTCGCCGCGCAGCATCGCCGTGATCTCGGCCCGCATGCTGTAGAAGACGCCGGAGAGGTTGACGTCCAGCACCCGCTGCCAGTCCTGCGCCGGGGTGGTCTCCACCGGCTCGCGCCCCGCGCTCACTCCCGCGTTGTTCACCGCCAGGTCCAGCCGTCCGAAGGTGCCGACGGTGACCTGGACGGCGCGTTCGAGCGAATCGGGATCGGTGACGTCCGCCTCCAGGGCGAGCGCCTCCCCGCCAGCGTCCTCGATCGTCGCCACCACCTCCTTGACAGTGTGCGTGTCGAGGTCGGTGGCGACGACCCGGGCGCCCGCCCTCGCCAGTCGGCGGGCGCAGGCGGCGCCGATACCGGATCCCGCCCCGGTCAGGAGCGCGACCTTGTCGCTGCACTCGGTCATGACTAAGGACACTGCCACGTCCTGACGCGCACGCGTGAGAGGTCCCCCGAGTGTCCCGGTCGTCGCCACACCGCGGTCCCATCGCCGCCGCGCTACGGATGCCGCCGCGCTACGGACGCCGACCCGCCGCGGAGTCGGCGGGGTTGGCTGGGTTGTCGGACCCACGTGATGTGCTTTGCCCGTGGTCGTCCTTCCTGCCCCCGCCCCGCGTCCCGGCTACCGGCTGATCGCAGCCCCGGTCGCGCCGCCGCGTCCGCTCGTCCTGGATGCGGCGCAGCGCGCGGTGGTCGAGCACGGCGGCGGGCCGCTGCTGGTGCTCGCCGGGCCCGGCACCGGGAAGACGGCCACGCTCGTCGAGGCGGTCGCCGCGCGGATCGAAGCCGGGGCGGATCCGCGGTCGATCCTGGTCCTCACCTTCAGCCGGCGAGCCGCCGGAGAGCTGCGGGAGCGGATCACCGCACGGCTCGGTGCCGAGGGGGGGGCCGGCGGAGGTCCCGGGGCGTGGACGTTCCACGCCTGGTGCCTGGCGCTGCTGCGCGCGCACGAGCGGCCGGCCCCGCCGGGCGGGCTCCGGCTGCTGTCCGGCCCGGAGCAGGACAGTCGGCTGCGCGATCTCATCGAGGGTTCCCGCGAGGACGGCCGGCCGGTCTGGCCCGAGCCGCTTGTGGGTTGCCTGCGCACCCGCGGTTTCACCGAGGAGGTGCGGGCGCTGCTGGCCCGCGCCCGCGAGGTCGGGCTCGAACCGGTCGCGCTGGCGCAGCTCGCTCGGCGTACCGGCCGCCCGGACTGGGCCGCCCTCGCCGAGTTCTACGAGATGTACCTCGACGTGTTCGGATTCGAGGGGGCGGTCGACTACACCGATCTCGTCCACCGGGCCGTGGTCGTCGCCGAGAGTGCCGAGGGGGGCGCCTGGCTGCGTGGGCGCTACCGGCACGTCTTCGTCGACGAGTACCAGGACACCGATCCGGCTCAGGAACGCCTGCTGGGGGCGGTGGCCGGTGGTGGTGGCAACCTCGTCGTGCTGGGCGACCCGGACCAGTCGATCTATGCCTTCCGGGGGGCCGAGGTCGCCGGCCTGCTGGGCTTCCCGGCCCGGTTCCCCCGCCTCGACGGCGAGCCGGCGCCGATCGTCGCGCTGCGGCGCTGTCGGCGGATGGCCCCGGCCCCGCTGGCGGCGAGCCGGCACGTGGCCCGGCGGATCCCGGCCGCCGGGCTTCCGGTGGCCGCGATCCGGGCACACCGCGACCTCGTCGGGCGCGCCGACGCCGGGGCGGGCCAGGTGCAGGCCCGCACGTTTCCGGGCACCGGCGCGGAGGCCGAGTCGGTGGCCGACCTGCTCCGTCGCGAACATCTGGAGAACGGCGTCGCCTGGGACGCGATGGCGGTCCTGGTCCGCACGGCCGAGCGGATCGGCCGGTTGCGCCGCGTGCTGGCCGCCGCCGGCGTTCCGGTCAGCGCCGACGGTGACGACCTGCCGGTCGCCCAGGAGCCGRCCGCCGCCCTGCTCCTGCTGGCGCTGCGCTGCGCGGAGGATCCGGCCGGGGCGCTCACCGTCGACGCGGCGCGCACCCTGCTCACCTCGCCGCTCGGTGGAGCGGAGCCGGCCGGGCTGCGGGCGCTGGGCCGGGCTCTGCGCACCTTCGAGCGCGACGCGGGGTCCGAGCATCCGGCGCCGTCGGCGGAGCTGTTGCGGGCGGCGGTCGCCGAGCCCGACCACTGGCTGGCGACGATCCCCGACGACCTGGCCGGTCCGGTCCGGCGGGTCGGCGGTCTGCTGCGGACGGCCGGTCAGGCGTTGCGGGACTCCTCGGGCGCCCCGCAGGACGCTCTGTGGGCGCTGTGGTCGGCGAGCGAGTGGCCGGCGCGGCTGCGACATGTCTCGGCGGCCGGGGGCGCAGCCGGGCGCGCGGCCGACCGTGACCTCGACGCCGTCGTGGCGCTCTTCGATGCCGTCACCCGGCTGGGCCAGCGGCGTGGGCCGGGCGGTGGCGTCGCGTCCCTGGTCGCGGAGCTCACCCGCCAGCAGATCGCCGGGGACGTCCTCGAGCCGGCCGGGGAGTCCGTGCGCCGCCGCGGGGTGCGGCTGCTGACCGCCCATCGCGCCAAGGGGCTCGAATGGGAGGTCGTCGTCGTCTGCGGAGTGCAGGATGGCACCTGGCCCGACCTGCGGGAGCGGCATTCGCTGCTCGGCGCGGAGCAGCTCGACGCGCCGTCCCGGGGCGGGTTGCGCCCGCCGCTGACCCGCCAGGACCTGCTCGCCGATGAACGTCGGCTGTTCTACGTCGCCCTGACCAGGGCGCGGCGCCGGCTGGTCGTCACCGCGGTGAACAGCCCCGAGGACGACGGCAGCCTGCCGAGCCGCTTCCTTGAGGAACTGGGGGTAGCGGTGGAGCACGTGCCCGGTCGCCCAGCCCGGCCGCTCACCCTGGTCGGCCTGGTCGCGACCCTGCGCCGGCTGGCGACGGAACCGGGCTCAAGCCCGGTGATGCGCTCCGCCGCGCAGGCCCGCCTCGCCGCGCTCGCCGCCGCACGGGACCAGGCGGGCCGGCCCCTGGTGCCGGCCGCGCACCCGGACACCTGGTGGGGGCTGCTCGACCCCACCACGTCGGATGTTCCTGTCGTCCCGGTGGCCGGGCCGATCCGGCTGTCCGGCTCGTCGCTGTCGAGCATCGGCGCCTGTTCCCTGCGGTGGTTCCTAGAGCACGAGGCGTACGCGGTCACCCCGGCCTCGACCGCGCAGGGATTCGGCAAGGTGGTGCACGCCCTGGCGGACGAGGTCACGACCGGGCGGACCCCGGCCGACCTCGCCGCGCTCGACGCCCGGCTGGACACGGTGTGGCGGCAGTTGGACTTCGACGCCCGCTGGCGCTCCGATCAGGAGCGCGCGGCCGCCCGCGAGGCGCTCGCCCGCTTCCTGGACTGGCACGCCGCCGAGCGCGGTCGGCGCGTGATCGACGCGGAGGTCAGATTCTCCTGCGACCTACGGGTCGCCGGGCGGGACGTCCAGCTGCGCGGATTCATCGACCGGCTCGAACTGGACGAGGCCGGCCGGGTCCACGTCATAGACTTCAAGACCGGTCGGACCGCGGTCGCTCCCGCCGAGCTCGCCACCCACCCCCAGTTGGGCAGCTATCAGCTCGCCGTGCGGGCCGGCGCGCTCGACGATGTGCTCGCGGCCGCGGCGCCGGATCAGCCCGGGGCGGATCAGCCCCGGGCGGTGCCCGGCGGGGCGGAGCTCGTGCAGCTCCGGCGGGATGCCGGCGCTGCGGCGGCCGGTCCGCGGCTGCCGGGGGAGCGGCCTGGCCCGCCGGAGGTCCAGGCCCAGAGCGCGCTGCCTCCCGACGGCGTGACCTGGATGGACGAGGTGCTCGACGCGGCGGTGCGCACCATCGACGCCGAGGCGTTCCGGCCGACGCCCGGCGACCACTGCACGCTGTGCACCTTCCAGACGAGCTGCCCCGCGCGGCCCGAGGGACGTCAGGTGGTCGAGTGAACCCGCGGGTGGAGCAGCCGGGCGCGGGTGTCCACGTGACGATTCCCCGCCAGCCGTTCCTGCCCGGTTTCGACGGCGACGTCGACGGTGACCCGGCGGGCGGCGTCGCCGGTCCCCGGCTCGACCCGGACGACCTGCGCGACCTGCTGGAGGTCCCGTATACCGACGAGCAGATCGCCGCGGCCACCGCTCCGCTCGAACCGGGGGTCATCATCGCGGGCGCGGGATCCGGCAAGACCTCGGTGATGGCCGCGCGGGTGGTCTGGCTCGTCGCCACCGGGCAGGTGCGGCCCGACCAGGTGCTCGGACTGACCTTTACGACGAAGGCGGCGGCGGAGCTGTCCGGTCGGGTGCGGCTGGCGTTGCGCAAGGCGTCGGCCGGGGCGGGCCCGGGTGGACCGGCCGCGGACGGCGAGGTGGACGGGGAGCCGACCGTCGCCACCTACCATGCCTTCGCCGGGCGGCTGGTCGTCGACAACGCCCTGCGGCTGGGGCTGGAGCCGGACCTCCAGCTGATTTCCGGCGCGGCCCGTTACCAGCTCGCCGCCCGGGTCGCCCGCTCCCACGGCGGGAAGGTGGAGGCGCTGACACGTTCGCTGGGCGCGCTCGTCGGCGAGCTCGTCGCGCTGGACGCCGAGATGAGCGAGCACCTGGTCGATCCGGCGGACCTCGTCGCGTTCGACGGCGCGCTGCTCGCCGAGATCGACGCGGCGCTGCGGCGCGCCGAGCAGCGGCGGGGCACCCGGGGCGTCCGCCGGGAGCTACGCCGGTGCGCGGCCGCCGCCCGGGGGCGCCGGGAGCTGGCCGCCCTGGTGGCGGAGTACCGGGCGGCCCGGCGGGAACGCGACGTCCTGGACTTTGGTGACCAGGTCACCTGTGCCGCGAGGCTCGCCGAGACCATGCCGGAGGTCGGCCGGGCCGAGCGGGCGCGGGCCGCTGTCGTCCTGCTCGACGAGTACCAGGACACCTCGGTGGCCCAGCGGCGGATGCTCACCGGCCTGTTCGGCGGCGGGCATCCGGTCACCGCCGTCGGCGACCCCTGCCAGGCGATCTACGGCTGGCGCGGGGCGTCGGTGGCGAACCTCGACCACTTCCCCACGCACKTCCCCGGGGCCGACGGCACGCCCGCGGCCGTCTACGAACTGTCGGTGAACCAGCGCAGCGGCGGCCGGCTGCTCCGCCTCGCCAACACCGTCGCCGCACAGCTGCGGGCCCGTCACCGCGTCGTCGAGCTCCGCCCGCGGCCCGACGTGGCTGACCAGGGCGAGGCGGTGGTCGCGTTGCACGTCAGCTGGGCCGACGAGGTGGCCTGGATCGCCGGCCAACTCCGCCGGGTGGTCGACGCCGGCACCGCTCCCGGCGACATCGCCGTGCTGGTCCGGGCCCGTGGCGACATCCCCGCGCTGTTTACCGCGATGCAGGCGGCCGGGCTGCCCGTCGAGGTCGTCGGGCTGACCGGGCTGCTCATCGTCCCGGAGGTCGCCGAGATCGTGGCCATGCTGGAGGTGCTCGACTCGCCGACGGCGAACGCCGCGCTCGTCCGGCTGCTCACGGGGCCGCGGGTGCGGCTCGGCCCCCGGGATCTCGCCGCGCTCGGCCGCCACGCGCGTGAGGCGGCGCGGGTCCCGGACCCGGTCGGCGATCCGGACCTGCCGGGACGGTCCGATCCACTTGCCGAGGCGGTCGCCGACGTCGACCCCGCCGACGTCGTCGCCCTGTCGGACGTCCTCGACGACCCCGGGCCGCAGATGTCCGCGCCGGGGCGCGCCCGGGTGCGTCGGCTTGCCGCCGAGATCGCCGCGCTGCGTGGGCACGTCGGCGAGGGCCTGCTCGACCTGCTGCACCGGGTGGTCGCGACGATCGGGCTGGACGTGGAGCTCACGGCGACCGAGGTGGCGGTGCGGGCCCGGCGCCAGGAGAACGTCGCGGCCTTCCTGGACGTGGCCGCGGGCTTCACCGATCCCGACGGCACGAACTCCCTGCCCGCGTTCCTCGGATTCCTCCGGGCGGCGCGGGAGCACGAGCGGGGTCTCGACGTCGCCGGCCCGTCCGGGGCCGACGCGATCGCCCTGATGACGATGCATCGCTCCAAGGGCCTGGAATGGGAGGTCGTCGCCGTCCCGAACCTGACCAGCAAGGTGTTCCCCGACCTGACCGTGCGCGACCAGTGGACCACCTCGCCGGGCGTGCTGCCGATCCCGCTGCGCGGCGATGCCGACGATCTGCCGGCGTTCACGGTCTGCGCCGAGAAGGCCGCCCTGGACGCCTTCCGGGCCGATGCCCGTCAGTACGCCGAGCGGGAGGAACGCCGGCTCGCCTACGTTGCGGTCACCCGGGCGAAGTCGCTGCTGTTCGCGAGCGGGCACTGGTGGGGGCCCACCCAGAAGACCCCACGCGGTGCCTCGGTGTTCCTCGACGAGCTCGCCGAGCACGCCCRCACCGGCGGTGGGCTGGTCGACGTCTGGGCGCCGGAGCCGGCGGAGCGTACCAACCCGGCGCTGGCGACGCCGGAACGGTTCGCCTGGCCGATCCCCTACGAGCCGGAGCCGTACGCCCGGCGCCTCGCCGCGGCCGAGGGGGTCATGGCGCGGCTGGCCGCGTTGAGCGTACCGGGGGCGTCGGCGGAACCGGCCGGGGAACCGTTCGTCGACGGTCCGGCCGGGGAACCGTTCGTCGACGGTCCGGCCGGGATGACGGCGGCCGAGCGCGCCCTGCTCGCCGAGCTCGACCGGGAGGCCCGGCTGYTGCTCGCCGAGGAACGCGCGGCACGCCTCGCGCGGACCGATGTCGCCCTGCCGGCGAGCCTCACCGCGTCCCAGATCGTCCGGCTGCGCGCGGAYCCGGAGGCGTTCGCCCGTGAGCTGGTCCGGCCGCTGCCGCGCCGTCCGGTGGCCGCGGCCCGTCGCGGCACCCGGTTCCACGCCTGGGTCGAGGAGATTTTCGACTACCGTGCACTGATCGACACCGAGGATCTGCCCGGCGCGGCCGACGCGGAGCTCACCGACGACGATCTGCGCTCGCTGCAGCAGGCGTTCCTGCGTACCGCGTACGGTGCCCGGCGGCCGTTCGCGATCGAGGCACCCTTCGAGCTCCGCCTCGCCGGGCGGATCGTGCGCGGTCGCATCGACGCTGTCTACGACCTCGGCGGCGGTCGATGGGAGGTGGTCGATTGGAAGACCGGCCGGTCCGATGCCGACGATCTTCAGCTCGGGATCTACCGGCTGGCCTGGGCCCGCCTGCGGGGTGTCGACCTGAGTGCGGTCGACGCCGCCTTCCTGTACGTGCGTACCGGCGCCGTTGTCCGGCCCCCGACGTTGTCCGAGGAGGAGCTCGCCGACCTGCTCGCGAGTCCGAGCACCGGGCCCGCCGCGGGTCAGGCCCGCGGGTCGGCGAGGTCGACGGACAGCGCCAGGTGATCCGAGATGGGCACGCGGCGGGCCTGCACGGCGATGATCCTGCCTACCGGCCCGCGGGCCAGCACATGGTCGAGCTGCACCCGCGGGGAGTGCGCGGGGTAGGTGGGCGTCACCGCCAACCGGCGCCAGCGGGTGAGCGCGGCCGGTAGCCGGCCGGGCAGGTTCAGATCGCCCAGCAGGACCAGCGGCCCCGGGACGTCCGCGAGCCGGCGGGCCAGCCGGCACAGCTGCACGGCGTTCCAGCCCGGCACGAACGACAGATGGGTGTTGACCACCGTCAGCGGGCCCCCGGCCGACTCCACCCGCGCGGCGATCGCGGCCCGCGGCTCGTCGTCGAGCATGATCAGACGTCCCCGCCTGCCCGGCCCCCCCGGTATCGCGATCGGGGACCGCACCGGCGCCCGGCCGAGGTCGATCACTCGCCACTCACGGACGGGCAGCCGGCTGATCAGAGCGATGCCGTACGCCGGCTCGTCGTCCCGGCGCTGCCCGTCAGCCGGCCGCCAGCCCACGCCGGGCGTGCCGAAGACGGTGGGGACGAACCGCCAGTCGTCGTCGCCGGCTCCGATCATCGCCGCCGCCTCCGCGGCGAGGTCCAGCCCACCCGATCGTGGCTGGTCGAGATCGACCTCCTGGAGCCCGAGGACGTCCACGCCGAGAGCGGAGACGGCCGCGGCGAAGCGGGCGGGCTCGACCGTCCCATCCGTGAGCGACAGGCCGTGCATGATGTTGAAGGAGCCCAGCCGCACGCCTGGACCGTATCGGATGCGGGGTCCGTCACGGCCCGAGTGGCCGACCCCGCACCGCCGCGGGACGGCGGGAGCCCGGGCCCCGGCCCTCGTCCGTGTCCTCGCGGACCGCGGCGCTCACCGGGTCGGTGGCCACGTCCTCGGCGCCCCCGGCGCGCAGCACCAGTTCGAGATCGAAGCGGGTGTCAGGGTCCTCCAGACATGGTCCGAACAGCTCGCGAAGCTGGTTGACCCGGTAGCGGACGGTCTGCGGATGGATGTGCAACCGCTCGGCGATCAGCCCGCGCTGCCCCCGCAGGGTCAGCCAGTGCAGGAGGGTCTCGGCCAGCCGTTCCCTGGTCCGGTCGGGCAGCCCGTCAAGGGGGGCGAGCCGGCGGGACGCGAGGTCGGTGATGAGCCCGGGGTCGCTGGCCAGCAGCAGGGCGCTGAGATGTTCGTCGGTGAACAGGGGGTCGGCCGCGGCGATACCGCGAAGCCGCCCGGCGCCGCGGGCATCGCAGGCGAACCTCGCCCGCGCCGCGCTCGCCGCCGCCTGACCCCACGGCACGGCCGGTCCCACCACCGCGGCGAGCCCGGCGAGCTGTTTCGCCAGTGCCGCCCGGGTGGCCGCCCGCTCGGTTGAGCCGACGAACACCCAGATGTCTCCCCCCTGCACGGCGCGGGGGCAGCCCGAGGGCAACCGGGAGGGGAGCGAGCCTGCCCAGGGGTCGGCCTCGTGGTCGGCCTCGTGGTTGCCCTCGTGGTCGGCTTCGCCGTCAGCCGGGTGGGTGGCCGCGGAGCCGGTCGGGGCGGGGACGAGCACGGCGGCCAGCCGGCCGGGCAGCCGCACGTTGCCGGAACGGGCGACCTGCGCGATCGCCCCGCCGGCCGCGCCGGACAGCAGCATCTCGCCCAGCCGGTCCCACAGCCGCTCCAGTTCACCGGCCGCGGTGTACTGCTCGGAGGCGTAGCCCTCGGCGGAGGCCGCGGAGATGCCGTCGATGTAGGCGAACATCATCTCGGCGAGGGACACCAGCGCCGGGCCGTCCAGCCCGCCGCGGCGGGCCGCCGCCTCCCCGAGGCGCCGCCAGGAGACGCGGGCGCCCACCCGGTAGGCGCTCAGCAGGTTGTCCAACGACCGTCCCGCGTACACCTCGCCGCGGCCGAGACGGACATAAACCTCCCGGCTGGCGGCGAGGTCGACAGTGCAGTGGGGACCGGCCTCGACCAGGCTGAGGAAGCGGAACAACGCCTCGTCGACTCCGCGGCGCACCCCATGGCCGAACTTGCCCTCCAGCGGGCGCGCGTAGGCGGGAACCTCCCGGGCGATCGCGGCGATAATCTCTTCACCCAGAGCGTCGAACTCGGCAGCGAGGATCTCGCTCAGCCCGGCTGGAAACTGTCCCATGAGGACAGTTTGCCGCCCGACCGTCGCAATCTCCCGCACCTCGTCGTCTGGGCGGGGCCGCCCGTGGTCGTCGTCGCCGACGRCCGGCGGAATCGGTCCCGGGCGGGTCGGGGCACGGCCTCCCGTGGCCATGACTTGGGATGGGCGTCCTCTTCGCCACCGGCGCGGCCCGCCGGGCAGTAGCGTTGGCAACTGTGTCCCTGCCTAGAGAACCCGGCCCGGCCGCGTCCACCGCGGTGAAGTCGGCCCTGCCGGCATCCTCCTATCCGATCGAGCGGACCCGGCTCGGTAACGGCCTGCGCGTGCTGCTCGCCCCCGACCACACCGCGCCGGTGGTGGCCGTCTCGGTGCACTACGACGTCGGGTTTCGATCCGAGCCCGAGGGCCGTACCGGATTCGCTCACCTGTTCGAGCACCTGATGTTCCAGGGCAGCGAGAACGTCGGTAAGGCCGAGCATCCGAAGCACGTCCAGGCCGCCGGCGGAATCTTCAACGGATCGACGCACCCGGACTACACGGACTATTTCGAGCTGCTCCCGGCCGGGGCGCTCGAACTGGCCCTGTTCCTGGAGGCGGACCGGATGCGGGCGCCGAAGATCACCCGCCAGAACCTGGACAACCAGATCGCCGTGGTGCAGGAGGAGATCCGGGTCAACGTCCTGAACCGCCCCTACGGGGGATTTCCCTGGATCAAGCTGCCGCCGGTCGCGTTCGACACCTTTCCGAACGCCCACAACGGCTACGGGGATTTCTCCGAGCTCGAGGCCGCGAGCCTGGACGACGCCGAGGACTTCTTCGACAAGTACTACGCACCGGGCAACGCCGTGCTGACCATCGTCGGYGACATCGACCCGGAGGAGACGCTCACCTTCGTCCACCGGTACTTCGGTGACATCCCCGCCCGCTCGGTGCCGACGCGGGTGAGTTTCGCCGAGCCGGTGCCGAGTACCGAGCGCCGGGCGGTGCTGACCGACCCGCTCGCGCCGCGCGCCGCCCTGGCGGTCGGCTACCGGGTGCCCGACCCGATCGGAGACCTGTCCACCTACCTGTCCTACTACCTGCTCACCGAGATCCTCAGCGACGGCGACGCCAGCCGGCTCGAACGCCGCCTGGTGCAGAAGGATCGCTCGGTCATCGGTGTGAGCACCTACCTTGGCACCTTCGGGGATCCGTTCGAGCAGCGTGACCCGCTGCTGCTGACCCTGGAGGCCCGCCAGTCCGAGGACGCGAGCGCGGACGCCGTCCTCGYCGCCGTCGACGAGGAACTGGCGCGGCTGGCGGGCGAGGGCCTGGCGGACGGCGAGCTGGAGCGGGTGCAGGCGCGGGTGGCCTCCTCGCTGCTGCGTGAGTCCGACGACGCGCTGGGACGGGCACTCGCCATGGCCGTGCATGAGCTGCAACGGGGACGTCCCGAGTTGGTGAACGAACTGCCCGCGGAACTGTCCGCGGTGACCGGGCAGGCCGTCGCCGCGGCCGCCCGGGCGCTTCTCGACCAGGGCCGCTCGGTCCTGGAGCTGCGTGCCGGCGCCGCCTCATGAGCGGCAGCGCGCTGAGCTCGACGACCACCCGGGCAGCGGTCATCCCGGCCGTGCGCCCGACCGTCCCGGCGGAGTTGCCGGCCGTCACCGACCACACTCTCGACAACGGTCTGCGGGTGCTGGTGGTGGAGCGGGCCAGTGTGCCCCTGGTCGAGGTGCGGCTGCGGATCCCCTTCGCCGGCGTCGGCGCCGTGCACCAGGCCCGGGCCGAGGTGCTCGCGGAGACGCTGTTCACCGGATCACACCGCTTCGACCGGGTGGGCCTGGCCACCGAGGTCCAGCGCCTGGGCGGATCGTTGTCGACGGGGGTTGACGCCGACCGGCTGGCCATCGTCGGTTCCGCCCTTGCGGTGAACCTCGAACCCTTGTTGGGAATCATGGCCGAGGTGCTCCTCAGCGCCACCTACCCGGACGACGAGGTCACCGGCGAACGCGACCGGATCGTCGAGGACACGGCGATCGCCTGTAGCCAGCCCGCGGTCATCGCCCGGGAGGCGCTGCTCGGCCGGCTCTTCGGTGACCACCCCTACGCCACCGGCATCGCCGAGCCGGAGACCGTCGGGCAGGTCGGCCCCGAGGACGTACGGGCCCTGCACGCCGAACTGATCTCCCCGGCCGGCGCGATCCTCACCCTGGTCGGGGACGTRCCGGCGCCGCGTGCTCTCGCGGCGGTCTCCGCCGCGCTCGGCGGTTGGACGGGCGGGCCCGCGCGGACCGTCCCGCCGGTCCCAGCCCTCACCACCGGCCCGATCGTCATCGTCGACCGTCCGGGTGCCGTGCAGACCAACATCAGGCTGGGCGGACCGGCCCTGGGCCGTTCCGCGGCCGGATACCCGGCGCAGCGGCTGGCGAGCACCATATTCGGTGGTTACTTCAGTTCCCGGCTGGTCAACAACATCCGCGAGGACAAGGGCTACACCTACTCCCCGCGCAGCTCGATCGATCACTACCAGGCAGGGTYACGGTTCACCGTCGCCGCGGACGTCGCCACCGAGGTGACCGGGCCCGCGTTGCTGGAGATCTTCTACGAGCTCGGGCGGATGGCGGTTCTACCGCCCAGCGAGGAGGAGCTCGACGCCGCCCGCCAATACGCCGTTGGCACGTTGGCACTGGGCAGCGCGACCGCCGCCGGTCTCGCCTCGACGCTGTCGGCGCTGGCCGGGGCCGGGATCGGGGTCGAGTACCTGCGTGATCACCCGCGCGCCCTCGCCGAGGTCGGCGTGGGCGACATCCAGGCGGTGTCCGCGGACCTGCTTGCCCCGGCAAAGCTGATCACGGTGCTCGTCGGGGACGCGGCCAGGATTTCCGCGACCGTGGGGGCACTGGGCATCGTCGCGACCTGAGCACCGGGCCCGTCCCGCTCCCGGGGGTCCCGCTCCCGGCGGGGCGTGCTCAGCGCCTGGTGGAGGTGGGACGCGGGGGCGCGGGGCGGGGCGCGCCGCCGCCGGGGCCCGGTGCCGGTGGTCCACCGCCCGGTGGATTGCCGCCCCGCCCACCGAGCTCGCCCGGYAGCACGGCGCGTGGGTCGCCAACCGAATCGACCACCTGCCGAGCCAGATCGTGCACCCTGCGTCCCATTCCGCGAGCGGTGCGCCGCAGCCGCTCGAAGGCCTCCCGCGGGCGGATGTGGTTACGTTCGGCGAGGACCCCGATGGCCTGTTCCACGATCACGCGGGAGGCCAGCGCGTGTTCCAGCTGGACGACGGACAGCCGGAGCTGCTCGACCTCGCTCAGGTCACGATCGGGGCGGCGGGGCCGGCCGGGCGGGGCGAGATCCTCGGCCAGCAGATCGGCGAGCACCATTGCCGAGAGGAGGTCGCCGACCGGCCGGATCTCGGCTCCGGGACCCTCCACGACCCACCCGGCGGGAGTACGTCGAAGGCGCATGTCCGAGGGGGTCCGGCGGGGGCCGGTTCCCGCCCCGGTTCCGCCCGCCGCGGACGGCGGTCCGGTCCGGTCCGGCCCGGCCCGGCCCGGCGGTCCGGGCCGGACCGCCCGCGCGATGGTCTGCGGGGTGGGTATCCGCCCCGGTGGGCGCGGGGTCGCCGGTGGGCCCGGCGGGGGCGGGCCGCCGGGCGGCCGGGGACCGTTCGCGGAGACCGTCGGCGGGCTCGGCGCGGGAACGTCCCCGGTGGCCGCGAGTGCATCGGCCACCCCGCGCAGCAGGGCCAGGATGTCGGCCGATACGATCACCTTGCTACGGTCCAGGCCGACGAGGAGGCCCACCAGCCGACCGTCCGTGCGGACCACCGGCATCGTGACATGGCTGCGTATCCCGAGCTGGCGGTATTCGGCCGTGTCGGATCCGGCGTGCGTCGGGTCGAGACCGGACGCCGTGGCGGGCGTGCCGTCGAGCACGCGGGCGACCAGGCTGTCCCCCCGGGGATAGTGCGTTCCCTCGTCGAGACCAGGGGAGGGACCTGTTACCCGGAGATAGCTCGCGGTCGTCGTCGATACCACGACGAAACAGGCCGTCTCCATCCGGTGAAGGGCACTGGCGGCCCGCAGCGCGGCATCGACGGTGCTCCACGCCTGTTCTGAAGGTGCTGACGACACAGGCCGAACTCTCCCACAAACTTCACGGGCAGTAACGGACACCGTCCCACGAGCCGGCCGCGTGTGCAGTGGGAAGGTAAGAACTCCCGAGATGTCGTTGCTCTACGTATCCGTTATGCGGCAGAAGTGGCCTTCTCTGTGACTTGGCGAAGGCTCGGGTTCGTCATCACAGTGCCATCGGGAAAGAGCACGGTCGGCACGGTCGCGTTCCCGTTGTTCGCATCGCGGACACGTTGCTCTGCTGTCGGGTCCTGCTCGATATCAACGGTCGTGTACTCGATGCCGGCATGGTCGAGTTGGCGCTTCAGCCGAACACAGTAGCCACACCAGGAAGTCGTGTAGATCGTGAGCACGAAAGGGCCTCCAAGCCGCTGGTGACACAACGGTTCATGTAACCCCACCGCGGCGCCGTCGGTTCCCGCCGCGCGGCGGGGACTACCGTATCGGATGATGTCCGGACCGCCTGCCCTCGCCGCCCGTGTGCGATCGGGCAACGATCTGCTCGCCGCGCTCGATCCCGAACAGCGGGCCGCGGCCGGAGCCCCGCTCGGACCGGTCTGCATCCTCGCCGGCGCCGGTACAGGTAAGACACGCACCATCACCCATCGAGTCGCGCACATGGTCGCGCAGGGGGGGGTCGGGCCGGGCCAGATCCTGGCGGTGACCTTCACGGCCAGGGCCGCGGGAGAGCTGCGCGGCCGGTTGCGGGCCATGGGTGTCGATGGAGTGCAGGCCAGGACGTTCCATTCCGCGGCTCTCAAGCAACTGTTGTACTTCTGGCCGTCGGTCGCCGGGGTCGCGCTGCCCAAGGTGGAGAAGAGCAAGATCCCGTACGTGGTGCGGGCGGCCGCCCGCCTGCACCTGCGGCCGGACCGGGCCGAGCTGCGCGACCTCACCTCGGAGGTCGAGTGGGCGAAGACGACGCTTGTGACCCCGGCGGACTACGCCCGGATGGCGGCGGCGAGCGGGCGGGAGACCGCCGCTCCCCCCGAGACGGTCGCCCGGCTCTACGCCGCGTACGAGGAGGTCAAGCGCGACGCCGGTGTGATCGACATGGAGGATCTGCTGCTGCTGACCGCGGCGATGATCGAGGAGCACAGCTGGGTCGCGGCCGAGGTGAGGGCCAGATACCGCCATTTCGTCGTTGACGAGTATCAGGATGTCAACGACCTGCAACAGCGTGTCCTCGACGCCTGGCTGGGGGAGCGCGACAGCCTCTGTGTCGTCGGGGACCCCCATCAGACGATCTATTCGTTCACCGGGGCGTCGCCCGAGCACCTGCTCGGATTCCCGCGCCGGTTCCCGGACGCGGCCGTGGTGCGTCTGATCCGAGACTACCGGTCCACCCCCCAGGTGGTCGGACTCGCGAACACCCTGATGCGGGCGGCCCCGGCGGCCCGCCTCGTCGCTGCTCGCCCGGACGGTCCCGCCCCGGTGTGGCTGGAGTGCGACAGCGAGCCGGCGGAAGCCGCCGCGGTGGCGTCCCGGATCCGCCGGCTGCTCGACCAGGGCGTGCCGGCGAGTGAGATCGCCGTGCTGTACCGCACGAATGCCCAGTCCGAGGCGTATGAGGCGGCGATCGGCGGGGCCGGTATCGCCTACCTGCTCCGGGGCGGGGAGAAGTTCTTCGAGCGGACCGAGGTCGTCGCGGCCATGAGGTTGCTGCGGGCCGCGGTGCGCTCCGCCGACACCGACCGCCCGGAGGGACTCACGGCCGCTGTCGCCGACATCCTCGCGGCGCTCGGCTGGCGGGCGGACCAGCCGACGGTGGGCTCGGGCGCCGAGCGGGAACAATGGGAGAACCTCGCCGCGCTGCACCGGCTGGCCGGCGATCTCGCCGCCCGTTCGCCCGAGGCCGACCTCGAGGCCTTCGTCGCCGAGCTCGGCGACCGCGCGACCCACGAGCATCAGCCGACGGTGCAGGGGGTGACCCTGTCGACCCTGCACACCGCCAAGGGCCTGGAATGGGATGCGGTGTTCCTCGTCGGGCTGACCGAGGGCACGCTTCCCCTCGTCCATGCCAGGACCGCCGAGCAGATCGCCGAGGAACGTCGCCTGCTCTACGTCGGGGTGACCAGGGCCCGTAGGCACCTCGTCCTGTCCTGGGCGCTGTCCCGGGCGGAGGGCGGCCGGCGGTCGAGGCGGCCGTCCCGGTTTCTCGACGATCTGCGTCCGATGCGCCGGGAGTCCGCGGCCGGCGTCCGCCACGGGGGGCGAGGCGAGGGCACGAGGCCCGTGGCCGGGGCGGAGGAGACCGGCCCGGGTCGGTCCCGGAGCAGGTCGGCGGTGCGGTGCCGGACGTGCGGCCGGTCGTTGACGGGTGTGCACGCGCGGGTCGGGCGCTGCGAGGGCTGCCCCGGCGACGTCGACGCCGCGCTGTTCGAGCGCCTGCGGGTGTGGCGTTCGGCGCGGGCGAAGGAACAGGGGGCACCGGCCTTCGTCGTCTTCACCGACGCCGCGCTGCAGGCGATCGCCGAGAGCCGGCCGSGCACGGTGGCCGAGCTCGTGCGGCTGCCCGGCATCGGACAGGCCAAACTCGACCGTTACGGGGAGGAGGTACTCGCCCTCGTCGCGGGGCGCACGCCGTCGGTCGGGTCACCGCCGGTCGGGTCACCGCCGGTGGTGGAGTCACTGGGGTCCGACACGCCGCCCGACGCTTCGTAACTGGAAGTGTTCGCGGCGCAACACAGAAAATATGTTGTGGTTCGCGCGGCGAGCTTCTACCGTTACCGAGGACGCCTGAAGCGGGCATGTGGAGTGACACCCGTCCGGGTCCCACGGACTCCGGATCCCACGGACTCCCGAGCCCACAGAGAAGGAGGTGATTTCGTCGTGTTCAGCATCGTGATGGACAGAGCTGTCGCCGAGATCACCCGTCCGTGGGAGAACCGGCACGGCGCGGCATTGATGAGTGCCGTCGTCGGTGCGTCCGCAGGCCGTGGCACGTCCGCCGCCGTCCTCACGGTCCAAGCCGATGATCTGTCGGCCCAGGAGTCCGCGTTCCCGAACCCGGCGGGGGGCGTGGCGCCGGCGTCCGGCTATGCACACCGTCACCTCACCTTCCGGGGATCCGCCCACGATCCGCTCCTGGACTAGCGCCGACTGGAGCCGAATCCGAGGCCGCGGATCCCGATGGGGACCGCGGCCTTTGTCGTTTCGCTTCCTTCATCCCACCCGAAGACCAACCTGTCTCGGAGGTGACACCGGTGTTCGACCCCTCGGTCGTTTCCCGGATCGAGCGGGATCGTCTCGTCCTGCCCTGCTGGGACGTAGATCCTGACATGTTCTTCGCTGAGTCCCCGGCGGACGTGGAGACCGCCAAGGCCGTCTGCCGGACCTGCCCCATCCGGGCGGCGTGCCTGTCCGCCGCGCTGGACCGTGCCGAGCCCTGGGGAGTGTGGGGCGGCGAACTGCTGGTGACCGGCAGCGTCGTCCCGCGTAAGCGGCYCCGCGGCCGTCCGCGCAAGGAGCGCAAGGAAGAAGAGGTCRCTGCCTGAGCCCCCGTGCCACCCGTTGATCACACGGGGGCGGCGGTGGCATCGCCGCACCAGCACGGGCGGGACACCGGATCGTCGGTGTTCCGCCCACCGGTGTTGCCGCGCTTTTCTTCCGGTGGTGCCTGCGGCCCCGGTACTGTTCCGGCGTGCCCAGCAGCGAGCGTGTCTACCCGGTGTCCACAGGTGCGGGTCCGGCCGGAGCGCCGGGACTGGCCGCATCCGACGATCTTTCTCTGGCCGTTGCCGTCCTCACCAGTCCCGAGCTGGCCGCGATCGTGGATCTCGTGGCCTGGGTCGATTCCGGCTGGCTCTACGTGGCGAACGCGATCGGTTCGTCGCGGTTGCCGGTGGCCGATCCGGACGGTCCCCGGGAGCTCCGCTTCGGGCGTGATCCGCTCGGGTCGGAGGATCCGATGCATGGCGTGCCGCTCGCGGCGGCGCTCGCCGACCCGTCACCACCGAACGAGCGCAACTCCTACCCGTTCGCCGGACGGCGACTGCTGTCCGCCTTCGCCGATCCCAGCCGTTCACCCGATCTGATCGTCGTACACACCCCCCGGCACTACTGGCCCGACCGCGGCGGCCACCTGGGTGAGCACGGATCGTTGGATGCCGGCCAGTCCCGGGCTCCGCTGATCCTGTCCGGCGCGGGTCATCGACATCGGACCCACCCTCGCGGCCCTCGCCGGCGTGACCATGGCGGATGTGGAGGGGACGCCGCTCACCGATCTGGTGGGGCCAGGGGCCCGGCACGTCGTCGGCCTGCTCTGGGATGGGGCCAACAGCAACGACGTCCTGCACCTCGCGCACACCGGCGAGCTGCCGGGGGTCGCGCGTCTGCTTGCCACCGGGACGGCCCTGACCGGCGGCGCGATCGCCGAGTTCCCCAGCGTCACGTTGACCAACCACACCTCCGCGCTCACCGGAGTCGGGCCGGGCCGGCACGGCATCCTGCACAACGTGTACTTCGACCGGGCGACCGGCGAGCAGGTCATCGTCAACGACGTGCGGACCTGGCATTCCGCGTGCGATCAGCTTCGGGACGGGGTGGAGACGCTGTTCGAGGCCCTCGCGCGCGACCGACCCGGGGCGACCAGCGCCTGCGTGAACGAACCGGTCGACCGGGGTGCGGACTACTCGACCTTCGGGCTCGTGCGGGCCGCCGGTAACCACGGCGGGGCCGGCGATATGGGGGACTACCTGCCTGCGGCCGACGGCGACCCGCACGCCACCGCCCGCTGGGTAGGGGAGAACGCCGACTATGCCTGGTCCACCCGGGTGGACGCGCTCGGCCTCGCGCAGGTCCAGCAGCTCTGGGCGGCGGACGCGGTGCCCCCGGACCTGATGTGGTGGAACACCACCATCACCGACACCGGGCATCACGGGGGCGGCCCGTACTCCGAGCAGGCCCGCGCCGCGCTGCGGGACGCGGACGCCCGGTTGTGCGCCTTCCTCGACCTGCTCGCCGAGCGGGATCTGCTGGCCGAGACCGCGATCCTGCTGACCGCCGACCACGGCTCGGAGGYGGCGGATCCCACCTGCCAGGGCGACTGGGGGGCTGCGCTGCGCGCCGCCGGGGTGCGTTTCCGGGACGAGGGATACGGCTTCCTGTACCTCGGCGTCGACATCGTTGACATCGTCGAGCAGCCGGGGGGTTGACCCGCCGGGCCAGCCCGTCAATAAGCGTCAAGCGTCGGTCACGGTTGCGGGGTCGGAGAACGACTCCTCGTCCGGTGCCCGGCGCGGGGCGGCCTTGCGGCCCGACCCGGGTCGAGCCGCGGCGGAGCGGTTCGCCGGGGTAGAGGGCCGGCTCGGTTCGGCCGGCTCGGCCTGCAGGGGCAGCGCCGCGGGGGCGGTGGCCCGGTCGTCGGCAGTCGCCGGAGCGGTGTCGGCCGCCGACCTCCCGGCCTTGCGGGCCTTGGTCGTCCTGCCGGTCCGTCCTGGTCTGCGGGGTTTGCGCGGGCCGGGCAACCCGCCGGCCAGAACGACCGGGCCGTCCAGCGGCCGGACGATTCCGGCCTCGTCCTGGACGGGGAGAGCGGGCAGGGGACGACCGGGCCGGTTGGCGTCCTCGGCCGCGCGGGCGGTCGCCGTCCCCGGTTCGGCGAACCCGGGTTGCCAGCGCTCCATCTCGTCCCGGAAGCGGCCGGTGCTGCCCAGCTGGCACAGGATGCCGATCGCGCCGAGTGTCACCCGGTGGATGAGCAGGTACGACGGCGGCAGATTGAGCTGGCGACCGAGCTGTGCCGCCGCCGACCGCCAGTCTCCGAGCCTGGCGGCCTCCTTGCGCAGCCAGCCTCGGGAGAAGGTGAACTCCTCCACCGCGATCGGCTCCAGCATCGGGGCCAGATAATCCAGCAGGTCCTCGGCTCGGATTTCGGCCGACGGCGGGATGAAGCCCTCGCGGCGCAGTCCCTGCTCGACGGCGTCGGCGTCCCCGGCCAGGGTCTGTCGAGCCAGCCGGCCGATCGGCGCCGGCAGGCCGTCCGGCAGGCGGTTCACGGCACCGAAGTCCAGGACGCCGAGCCGCCCGTCGGACAGCAGGCGGAAGTTGCCGRGATGCGGATCAGCGTGCAGCAGACCGGCGCGACCCGGGCAGGAATAGAGAAACCGCACGAGCAGCAGGCCGGCGGTGTCGCGCTGCTGCGGGGTACCGTCCGCGATGATGACGGACAGAGGTGTTCCCTCGATCCACTCGCTCACGAGCACCCGGCCAGAACCGGCCAGCGGCCGGGGGATGACGACGTCCGGGTCGTCCGCGTACGCCTCGGCGAAGGCCCCCTGCCAGGCGGCCTCCAACCGATAGTCGAGCTCCTCGGCGATCCGGGCCTTGAGCTCCTCGACCAGCGGCTTGATGTCCAATCCGGGAGTGACCGCGCCGAACAGCCGAGCGGCCCGGCCGAGCTGGGTGAGATCGGCGAGCAGAGCGGGACCCGCTCCCGGATACTGCACCTTCACCGCGACGGCTCGGCCGTCAGCCCAGACCGCCCGATGCACCTGGCCGATGCTGGCCGCCGCCGCCGGAACGTCGTCGAAGCTCGTGAACAGCGAGCGCCAGTCCGCTCCGAGCTCCTCGGCGAGCACGCGGTGCACCACTGCCGCCGGCAGCGGGGGCGCCGCCTCCTGCAGCCTGGTCAGCGCCGCCCGGTAGGGCCCGGCGACGTCGTCGGGAAGCACCGCCTCGAAGACGGACAGCGCCTGGCCCAGTTTCATGGCGCCACCCTTGAGCTCCCCGAGCACCCGGAAGATCTGCGCGGCGGTGCGCTGCTGGAGCTCGGAGGCGACGGCCTCGGCGGGGCGACCACCGATGCGTTTGCCGACGCCGAGGGTGGCTCGGCCGGCTATTCCGATGGGAAGCGTGGCCAGCTTGGCGGTGCGGACGACGGCCCGCCGTGGGATCTCGGACACTGCTCCATCGTGCCCTGTTCCGCGTCGTCACGGGTGCCGGCCAGGCGTAATGACTCCAGGACGCCGACGCGGCGACCGCCCGCGGGGTGGAACGGTCACGCGGGTGCCACCGGCGCAGAGGCCTCCGCCGACGCGGCCGCCGATCGGGCGGTGCGGCAGGGACAGTTGGGGTGGACCGGCCAGGTGCGTCGGYGAATCCGCCAGCCGGGAACGGTGAACTCCAGCGTGCCGTCGGCGGTCACCGGTAGGACCGCGGTCACCGGTAGGACCGTGCGCGGGGAAGTCAATGTAATGAAGGTCTCATTATGGCTGCTTGCTGTCGGTGGCAGATGGTCCGAGTTGTCGGGATGTTGGCCCGGGGCGGGTCCCGTGACGCCGGACAGGTCGGGTGGGGCAGATAGGGCGGATAGGTCGGGTGGAGGCGAGGCGGCGAGGTCCAGAAAGGCCAGGGCCTGCATGGCGGTGAGCGCGGCGACAAGACCCGCCAGGGTGATCTCGCAGGCGTCCGGCCCGGTGGCCGGGCGGTGGACCATCTGCATGGCGAGCACCGGCCAGACCGGGTTCCGGGAGTACCGGTGGAGGTGCTGGCAGTGCAGGCACGCGGTCACGGTCGGCACGACGAGCGGACCGACGATCCCCGTGGTCTCCCGCACTCCGGCCACGAGATGGGCGGTGCCTCGGCTTTCCAGGTCGAGGCACTCCCCAGGGTGGATCATCGGCAGACCGACCGGAGCCAGCACGATCAGATCCGCGGCGAACCGGTCCTCGTCGGGCCGACGGTGYCCGGCGCCCTGCCGGCTGGCCCGGGTCACCGCCGCGCCGGTGGCCAGGGACCGGGGACGCCCCACGTCGTCGAGGCGCAGGCCGCCCGGGGAGACGTCGGCGGCGGTCGTCACCTCGGGATCGTCGATGACGACCCGGCCGATCCCGGCCGCGGCGAGCAGGGCCGCGACCTGAGCACCGACGCGACCGGCGCCGCGCACGAGGACCCGCATCGTCCGGCGGGTGGCGAGGACCCGGCGCGCACCGGCCGGATCCTCCGACACCAGGGACAGCGCCGCCAGGTCGGGCGACAGACGGTCATGCTCGACCGCGGGCAGCGGTGCCGCACCGGGAGGCGCCGTGGCGTCGTCCAGCAGACCGGCCTCGGCGAGCAGGTCGAGCAGGACCCGGCCGGCGGGAGTGCCATCGAGACGCAGCTGCTCCAGCGTGCGGCTGCCGTCGAGGGCGTCGAGCAGGGCGGCGTCCGACGGGGCCAGGTCGGCGAGGATGACGGCGCGTGCGGTGTCGATACCGAGCTGCAGGGTGGAGCTGTTGTGCCAGAGCCGGYGCAGGCCCGGCTTGAGGATCGGGCGCATGGATCCTCCGGGTGTTCCCGCCGGCCGGTTGAGGCCGGGGAATCGGACCAGGACGGGCCGGTCACGGCGACCGGCGGATCCTCAGCGTGGCACGTCCGACCGGCGAAGGATGAACACCCGTGGATCGCTGTGGACGTGCTGTGGACGAAACTGTGGATCATCACTGGTCCGTCCGGGTTACCTGTCTGGGTTGTCCGGCCCGTCGGATCCGCCATCGGCGGGTGGGGCGCCGCGGAGTTTCTCGATTTCACCGATCGGGTCGTCGAGCGCGCTCGACGACGCGCCGGACACGAATGCCTCCGGGGCGGCGAGATCTGCCGCGGTGGGCAGCAGATCGGGATGCGCCCACAGCGCGTCGCGACCCTCGTGACCCCGGGCGTCCCGTACCGCCTCCCACAGGGCGGCGGCCTCCCGCAGCTTGCGTGGCCGCAGGGAGAGACCGACCAGCGTGGCGAAGGTCTGCTCGCCCGGACCGCCTTCGGCGCGACGGCGCCGCACCATCTCGCGCAGTTTGCCCGCGGCCGGCAGATGACCGGTGGCCGCGGCGTCCGTCACATGATCGACCCAGCCCTCGATCAGCGCGAGGATCAGTTCGAGACGGGCGAGCGCGGCCTTCTGCTCGGGGGTGGTGGCGTCGCTGAACACGTCCTCGCCGAGCGCCTCCGACAGCCGTTCAGGGTTCATCAACGCCGTCGGGTCGACCATCCGCATCACCCGTCCGACGGCCTCGGTATCCACCGCGATGCCGCGGGCGTACTCCTCCACCGCGCCCAGGACGTGGGCGCGTAGCCAGGGGACGTGCGCGAACAGCCGGCTGGACGCGGCCTCCCGCAGCGCCAGGTAGATGCGGACCTCGTCCTCGGGGATCTCCAGGCCCTGACCGAAGGCGACGACACCCGCCGGGATCAGGGCGGCGGTCCCGACCGGTCCGAGTGGCAGCCCGACCTCAGTGGAGGAGACGACCTCGGCGGCCAGGGTGCCGATCGCCTGCCCCACCTGGGCGCCGAACAGCATCCCGCCGACCCGGTCCATCATCTGCATGATCGGGCCGCCGGTGGCCATCAGCCCGCTGAGGTCGAGCCCCGGGGGCAGCGCGCCGCGCAGCTCACTCGGCAGCTCGATCCCGCCACCACCGAGGTGGTTCAGCCCGCTGGAGATCCCAGTGCGCATCGCCTCGGCGACCTTCGTGGCGATCGGGTCGCAGAGGGTCTGCCAGACCGGCAGGGTCTTCTCGATCCACTCCTGCCGCGACCAGGCCTGCGCCGCCGTGGCTCCGGCCGGCAGCGAGGTCACCGCGTCGAGCCAGACATCGGCGATCCGTATCGCCTCGCTCACCGGCTCCCGCTGGGCCGTGGACACCGCGGAGTCGGTGTCGCCGAGGGACCTGACGGCCACCTGGCGGGCCAGCTCCCAGTTGACCGGACCGCCATGCCAGGACAGCAGCCGTTCGAGCTCGGCAAAGAACGGGGCGCCGCCACCGAAGGGGGGCCGGGGCTCGTCGCCGCCGCCAGCGGGCGTGAAGCCGAACGGGAAGTTGCCACTCATCGGCCGTAGCCTCCTCGGGAGGCGGGCAGTCGCACGCACGGTTGGCACATGAACCCACGGTAATGCGTTTTCTGCCCGACGGGCGAAACGGCGCTGGCCCCGACCGTTACGGTCGTAGCTGTGGAACCGACGTGTTCTCCGGCGGGGGCCCCGCCGATCGCGCCCGCCCCGCCCGCGCCACCTCCGTCGTCCGCCCCGCCCGCGCCACCTCCGTCGTCCGTGCCGTCCGTGCCGTCCGTGCCGTCCGTGCCGGCCCCGGACCCGGTCGCGCGGGTGACGCTCGCGGAGATCCGGGACGGCGCCCTGTCGGTGGACGAGTGCATGGCCGCTGTGCGGTCCCCTGGCGTGGGGGGGATTGCCCTGTTTGTGGGCACTGTCCGGGGCCATGACCAGGGCCGCGGGGTGACCGACCTGACGTATCAGGCGCATCCCCGGGCCGGCACGGAGATCGCCCGGGTCGCCGGCGACGTCGCCGCGACCGCACCGGTGCTGGCCGTCGCGGTGGTCCACCGTACCGGTCACCTCGCCGTCGGGGACACCGCCGTGATCGTGGCGGTCGGCGCGGCCCACCGGGCGGAGGCTTTTGCCGCCTGTCGTCGTCTGATCGATGACATCAAGGAGCAGGTTCCCATTTGGAAACACCAGATTTTTGCGGATGGCGCGGCGGAATGGGTAGGCGCCTGCTGATCGGGGCACCCTACGATAGAAATAAGTCATCTTCTTGCCCGTCTCGACGTCGAGGCTCCCATGTGGTTCCTGTTGATCCCCCCCGTCGCCGTGCTCATAACTCTTGCGTGGGTCACCCTACGCAGCCGTCCCGACCGCACCTCCGAAGCCATGATCACGATTGAGGGCTATCGGCGCAGTATGGCCGCGCTGGCCCGACCGATCCCCGCCCAGCACGAGGTTCGTACCGTTACCGCCCTTGACGAACCCGGTCATCCCGGTCATCCCGGGCGGTCCGCCTCGGCCGGGGCGCCGTTGTCCGCGAGACACACGGCGCCGCCGCCCGAGTCCATCTGACCGTTTCCGTCCGGCGGCCGGGGCGTCTCACCGGCCGCCGGACGGCGGTTCAGGACCGAGTGGTCCTTCGAGTCCCTCGGCCGTGCTTTCGATCTCGTTCTTTACTCCCCACCTCCCGGCCCACCTCCCGGCCCGCCGCGCGGCCTTCCGCGCGGCCTTCCGCGCGGCCTTCCGGACTCTGCCACGGCCTTCCGCCGCGCCTTTCGGGCCACCGAATGCCTTTCGGTGTCGATCACCGCAACCCCGGACCGTCGTGGCGAACCTCGGTTCCCGGACGCCGGGACGAGGGTCGTGAGCCCTGATACATAGACTGCGAGCATGGTCCGGCGCACCCAGACCCTCGTGGTCGCGTCGGTACTGGCCTTGGTTCTCGTGGTCGCGGGGCTGTGGATGCCGGTACCGTTCGTCACCTTGGCCCCCGGGCCGGTCACCGACACCCTCGGCAGCGTTGACGGGACGTCCTTGATCACCGTGGACGGCCGGCGGACCTATCCGACCGCCGGCAAGCTCGAACTGACCACGGTCGAGGAGACGCCCCGGCTCAACCTCGTCACCGCGCTGCGGGACTGGTCCGACTCCGACCGGGCGGTGGTCCCCAGCGAGCTGATCAGGCCGCCCGGTTCGAGTCAGGAGCAGATCCAGCAGGAGAACGCGCAGGCGATGCTCGACTCACAGGACCAGGCGACCGCGGCAGCGCTCGCGCAGCTCGGTATCGCGCCCACCGGCCGTTCGGTCGCGGTCGCCGGGGTCCCCACGGGCTCCCCGGCCACCGGCAAGCTGATGCCGGGCGATGTGATCGTGCAGGTCGGTGGGATGGCCGTGGCCAACCAGGAGGAGCTGCGCCGGCAGATCGGGAAGGTGGCTCCGGGTCATCCTGTGACGGTCACCTATCGGCGCGACGGAAAGACGGCCACGGCCACCGTCACGACCCGGGCCGCCACCGACGACCCCGCTCGTGCCATGATCGGTGTCACCACGACGGAGAAGCGGACCTACCCGTTCACGGTTCGTATCCGCATCTCCGATGTCGGCGGGCCGAGTGCCGGGCTGATGTTCGCGATGGGCATCGTGGACCTTCTCACCCCCGGCGCGTTGACCGGAGGAAAGATCATTGCTGGCACCGGGACGATCACCTCCGCCGGTGAGGTGGGACCGATCGGCGGTATCCAGCAGAAGATCCTCGGGGCCAGGGCGTCCGGGGCATCGATCTTCCTGGTCCCCGCGGGGAACTGCGGTGACGCCCGCGCGATCGACTCCGGCGGTCCGCGCCTGGTGAAGGTGGAATCGCTGGCGGGCGCGCTGAAGGCCGTCGACGCCCTCCGGACGAATCCGGCCGCGGCGGTGCCCTCCTGCTGAGCGCGCCCCCAAGCGCGCCCCATCCGCGTGCCATGCGCCATCCGCGTGCCCGGTGGCGCCGTTGTGCCCGGTGGCGCCGTTGTGCCCGGTGGCGCCGTTGTGCCCGGTGGCGCCGGAAGAGGGCGGGCGGCTGCCGTGCGCCGCCGCCCGCCGGGTCGACTCACTGGAAGGTCGCGAGCAGTCCGTCGACGAGGTTGTCGGCCAGATCCGGATCGATGACGAGTTCGTCGTCCCCGCGGACTCGCAGGCAGGACGCGTGCAGCCCGCTGCGGGTGACCCCGACGGCGAGGCGGACGTCCTGGCGTTCGGGATGGTTCGCCGCCCAGTACTCGATCTCGTGATCGGAGTAYGGAGCCTCCTCCTCCGCGCTGGGCGGCAGGACGACAAGCTCGGTGACCAGCACGCATCCGAGCACCTCCGGCGGCCATCCGATCCCCGCCAGCACCTCGTCGAGCCGCCCCACCGGCAGCGGTTCCTGCTCGACCGGGGTCAGCGACCCAGGCGGGGAGTCGCCGATGTGGGGGGCCAGCGCGGGTTCTCGCGCCAGCAGGTCGGCGGTGTCGGCCAGCGCGTAGACCTGGCTGGGCTGATCCCACCCGGAATCGGCGACGTGCCGCTCGACCTCGAGTACGACGGAGGTCAACTCCGTGATGTTCGGGCTGTTCACCGACCCATCCTCTCCGATCTCCCCCAGAGCCCCTGGCGTAGGTTGCCGTACTAGGGCGGTACGCGCCCCGAATCACCGAATCACCGACGCACGGAGGAACCTGTGGCAACCACCAGTCGCCGCCCGGTGCTGACCCGCACCAAGGTGCTCGTGCCGGTGCTGCTTGTCATCGTCCTCGCGATTACGATCATCGCCATCTTCACCCGGCTATACACTGATCTGCTGTTCTACCGCTCGATCGACTTCAGCAGGGTGTTCACCACTGTCCTCTACACCCGGATTTTGCTGTTCGTCCTCTTCGGCGTGGTAATGGCGATCATCGTCKGGACCAACATCGTACTTGCGTACCGGCTACGGCCGCCGCTTCGGCCGTTGTCGACCGAGCAGCAGAACCTGGAACGCTACCGGTCGGTGATCGAGCCGTATATGCTGCTGATCCTGCTCGCGGTCACGACGCTGTTCGGCCTGGCCGCGGGCCTGTCCGCCGCCGGCCAGTGGCGGACGTGGCTGCTGTGGGTGAACGGCGAGTCTTTCGGGACCCCTGATCTGCAGTTTCACCGGGATATCAGCTATTACGCGTTCAGCTATCCCTTCCAGCGGTTCCTGCTCGGCTTCCTGCTGACCGCGGTGCTGCTGTCGTTGCTCGTCACCCTGCTGACCCACTACCTGTTCGGCGGAATCCGGATGCAGACCACGGGGGAACGGGTGACCCCGGCGGCGAAGGCGCACATCTCGGTGCTACTCGGGCTGCTCGCCCTGCTTAAGGCGTGGGCGTACTACCTCGACCGGTTCGGCTCGGTGTTCTCCTCGCGCGGGGTGGGGACCGGTGCGTCCTACACCGATGTGCACGCCGTGCTGCCGGCGAAGCTGATCCTGCTGTTCATCTCGCTGGCCTGCGCGGTGCTGTTCATCTACAACATCTTCCAGCGGGGCTGGACGCTGCCGCTGCTCGGCGCGGGCATCCTTGTCCTGTCCTCGGTGGTGATCGGCGGGATCTACCCGGCGATCGTCCAGCAGTTCCAGGTCCGGCCGAACGAGGCGACCCGCGAGGAGCCCTACATCGCGCGCAACATCGCGGCGACCCGGGCCGCCTACGGCATCCAGGACGTCGAGCCGCAGGACTATGCCGCCAGCACCGACGTCACCGCCCAACAGGTCGCCGCCGACACCGGCACGGTCCCCAACATCCGTCTACTCGACCCCAGCAAACTCTCCCGGACGTTCCAGCAGCTCCAGCAGTTCCGCGGCTACTATGGTTTCCCGCCGACGCTCGACGTCGACCGGTACACCGTCACAGGGGCGGACAAGAAGTCGACGACCCAGGACTACGTGGTATCGGTGCGGGAGCTGAACCAGGCCGGGCTGGGAACGCAGCAGCGCAACTGGATCAACGAGCACCTGACCTATACCCACGGCAAGGGATTTGTCGCGGCGCCGTCGAACACCGTCGACGTGGGGCGCCCCGACTTCGATCACGGCGTGAGCGGTTTCCCGCAGGACGGTACCTTCGGTATCAAGGAGAACCGGGTCTACTTCGGGGAGATGTCGCCGTCGTATTCCATCGTCGGCACCAGGCAGATGGAGATCGATGGGCCGGGGCCGGGAGAAACCCAGGTCACCACGACCTACCAGGGCGACGGTGGGGTCTCGATCGGCTCGACCTTCCGTCGGGCGCTGTTCGCGCTGCGGTTCGGGGAGAAGAACATCCTGCTCTCCGGTGACATCACGAAGAACTCCCGGATCCTGGACGAGCGAAACCCGCGGGACCGGGTGAGCAAGGCAGCGCCCTGGCTCACCCTCGACGGAGACCCGTACCCGGCGATCGTCAATGGCCGGGTGACCTGGATTCTCGATGGTTACACAACCTCCGACGGCTATCCCTACTCCGCCCGGCGCACCCTGGGTGACGTGACCGCCGACTCGGTGACCACCCAGAGTGGCAACCGCACCCGGCAGGCCTCGAACCAGGTCAACTACATCCGTAACTCGGTGAAGGCGACGGTGGACGCCTACAACGGCACCGTCACCCTCTACGCCTGGGACGAGTCCGACCCGGTGCTACGGACCTGGATGAAGGCGTTCCCGGACACGGTGAAGCCGAAGAGTGACATCCCGCCGTCCCTCCGAGCACACTTGCGTTATCCGGAGGACCTGTTCAAGGTCCAGCGCGATCTGATCGGGCAGTACCACATCTCCAACCCGCGGGACTTCTACTCCCAGGAGGACTTCTGGGATGTGTCCGACTCGCCGGATGGAAGCGGGCAACCCCAGCCGCCGTTCTACGTCTACAGCCAGCTTCCCGGGCGCAAAGACCCGTCCTACAACCTCACCTCACCGTTGATCTCCGCCCGGTCCTCGAAGCTCGCGGCGTACATGGCGGTGTCCAGTGACCCCGCCAACTACGGCCGGTTCACCCTGCTCAAACTGCCGGCGGGGAACACGATCAACGGTCCGGTCCAGGTGCAGAACGCCATCGAGGGCAACGGCGACGTGGCCAAACAGCTGTCGCTATGGCGCAGCGGGGGAGCGACCACGATCGAGGGCAACCTGCTGACCCTGCCCCTGGCCGGCGGCCTGCTCTACGTCGAGCCCTACTACGTCCAGGCCAGAGGGAGCACCGGCTACCCGACCCTGCAGGGGGTCGCCACGGCCTTCGGCGACCGCATCGGTTTCGGTGCCTCGCTGGGTGAGGCCCTGGACAAGGTCTTCGGTGCCGGTGCCGGTGCCGCGGCGGCCGGGGCCGGCATCGGGGCCACGACCACGGACGCCGGTCAGGACGGCACGCCGGCTCCCGGATCCGGGCAGGGCGGGGCCGGCGTCCCGCCGCCGGGGCAGACCGCGCTGCAGGACGCCGTGGGCGACGCCGACCGCGCCTACCAGGCGGGGCAGGACGCCCTGCGCAAGAGCCCGCCGGACTTCACCGCCTACGGGAAGGCCCAGAGCGAGCTGGCTGATGCGCTGGGTCGCCTGCGTACTCTGTCGAGTCCGGCGGCGACACCGCCCGCTGCCACGGCGACAYGGGCCGGTGCGTCRGTGTCCGCGTCACCGGTCCCCGCGTCACCGGCAGCCAAACCACCGGCTCCGTCTCCTTCGGCGACCGTGGCCGGCGGCGACACTCCCGGTCCACCGGGGGCCCGGGCCGCCCCGGCGCCCGGCTAGTCCCGAAAGTTCCGAAATTGGGGCCGCCATCGATTTGACAGCCGCCGATGGCGGCCCTGTATAGTGAAGACACACCGACGCGGGGTGGAGCAGCTCGGTAGCTCGCTGGGCTCATAACCCAGAGGTCACAGGTTCAAATCCTGTCCCCGCTACCAGTCGAAAGTACCCTCGGAAAGTTTTTCCGAGGGTACTTTCGCATTTAGGCAGGCATGCATCATTATCACGGGCCGTATCACGGGCCGTTTTCATCGGAATCCGTCCGCTCCTTCCGCCGGTTGGCGACCCGGGTGCCCGGCCGGGATGCGCGCCGACGCCCGGCGGCGCGGGGCCCGGATTGGCGGTCGTCCGAGCCCGGGACGCACAGTGGTGGCCCGGGAGCCGCCCCGGCATGGCGGCCGTCGGCGGCGGGTTCTCCCGCGGCGGGGCCCGTCCCGGGATCAGCGGGGGGTGGTTCCCGGGGTTCGCCACGGGCTTGMCGGACGCACCGCCTCGGCCGCCCGCATCAGCGCTTGGGCCAGCCGGCGGGCCTCGTCCGGATCCAGGTAGGCCGCGGCAAGGGTGTCGAGCATGGGCGCATCCAACCGGAGCAGGATGACCGGAGCCTTCCCGGCGCTCGCCGGTGGCTCGGGACGTACCGTTATCTCCGCCTGCCCGATCCGGGTAACCATAATGCCGTCCTGCGGGTCATGGTGGACCAGCGCCATGTTCACCCCATCGTGTGTCCGGGCCGAGATATTTGACGTTCGTTGCATATGTTGGACTCTTGTTGTGGCCGCTTGGTTGTTCCCGTCGGCGGTACAAACGGTGACACCCCCGAACCGCATGCCCGCCCGCGTCGCCGCGCCCGTCGGCCCGTCGGCAGGTTCTGCGCCCTATCGATGTTCGACCCGGCCCGGCTTCCCCTCCGCGCCCGGYGGCCCGCGCTGTCGGCGTCCGGACGTTTCAGCGTGCTCCCCACGTGTAGGTCTGCTTGACCAGCCGCAGGTAGACGAACGTCTCGGTGGCGAGGACCTGTGGCAGGGCGCGGATCTGCTCGTTGATCAGTTCGAGCAGGTGCTCGTCGTTCTCGGCGACGATCTCCACGATGAGATCGAAGGATCCGGCCGTCAGGACGACGTAATCGACCTCGGGCAGCGCGGCAATCGTGTCGGCGACGACGCGGGTGTCCCCGGTGACCCGCACCCCGATCATCGCCTCCCGGTGGAAGCCCACCCGGAGCGGGTCGGTGACGGCGACGATCTGCATGATGCCGGCGTCGAGTAGACGCTGCACCCGTTGGCGCACGGCCGCCTCGGAGAGCCCGACCRCCGCCGCCATGGCCGCGTAGGACCGCCGGCCGTCCTGCTGCAGCTGCTCGATGATGGCCTTGTTGACATCGTCCAGCAGGGTATCGGAGCTAAGTCRCTGGCCGGGCGACCGTCGCGACTGCACCCGGCGTCCTCCTCGGTCCTCCGTGGCGGTTCCCCACGCCCGTTCACGCTGGCCTGCCCCTGCTGCCATCGTATGGCCGTCGATGAGTGAACTGGGAAGCGATCCTTATCCACGCAATCTTCGACGGATTCCATCGTCAAGCTGCCGATCAGGCTACGCTTTCAGTGGCTGATCGGTGGAAAGGATGCGTGGCTAGTGTCGAATGTGACTGCCTCCGGGAGCGGTGTGACCCGGGTCGTTCCGCGGGCCAGGGTCGCGGAGCTGGCCGCGCGCGAGTCCGCCCGCCTCGACGTCCGCACCCGGGGCTCGGAGGCGCTGCATGCGCGGGCGGTGCGGTCGATGACCTCCGGGGTGCCGTCGTCCTACCAGGTGCGTGATCCCTGGCCGATCTACCTCACCCGCGGTCTCGGGTCGAAGGTCTGGGACGTCGACGGCAACGAATACTCCGACTTCCACAATGGGTTCGGTTCGATGGTGCAGGGGCACGCCCACCCGGCGATCGTGCGGGCCGTGACCGAGCGGGTGGCGCTCGGTACGCACTTCGCGATGCCCACCGAGGACTGCGTGGTGGTCAGCGAGGAGTTGGCCCGCCGCTTCGGCCTGCCGCAGTGGCGCTACGTCAACTCCGGCTCCGAGGCGACGATGGACGCGATCCGCATCGCCCGCGGCGTCACCGGCCGCGACACGATCGTCAAGATCTTCGGTTCGTACCACGGGCACCACGACTACGTGATGGTGTCGATCGGGACCCCGTACGACGACATCGGTCCGGCCGAGAACATGAACTCGTTGGGTTACGGTGCCGGGATCCCCCGGGTGGTCGTCGACCTCACGGTGCCGGTCCCCTTCAACGACGCTCCGGCGATGGAGCGGCGGATCGCCGCGCTCGCCGCCGAGGGACGCCTGCCCGCCTGTGTGATCATGGAGCCGGCGATGATGAACCTCGGCGTCGTCCTGCCGGAGCCCGGTTACCTGGCGGCGGTCCGGGAGATCACCTCCCGGTACGGGGTTATCCTGATCTTCGACGAGGTCAAGACGGGGCTGTGCGTGGCGGCCGGTGGGGCCACCGAGAGGTTCGGCGTGCGTCCGGACCTGGTGACCCTGGCCAAGGCGCTCGGTGGCGGGCTGCCGTCCGGGGCGATCGGCGCGACGGCGGAACYGATGGAGGCCGTGGCCTCGGACCGGGTGAAACAGGTCGGCACGTACAACGGCAACCCGCTGACCATGGCCGCCGCCCGGGCGAGCCTGTTCGAGGTGCTCACTCCCGACGCCTACACCCACCTCGATCGGCTGGGTGGCCGGTTGACCGCCGGCTGCGACGAGATCCTGACCCGGCACGGCATTCCCGGCTACACCGTCGGCATCAGCTCGAAGGGATGCGTGCACTTCACCGATGCCCCGATCCGTGACTACACCTCGTTCATGGCGCACCAGAACGCCGAGTTGCCCGAACTGGCCTGGCTCTACAACGCCAACCGCAACGTCCTCATGGCGCCCGGGCGCGAGGAGGAGTGGACGTTGTCGGTGCAGCACACCGACGCCGATGTCGACCGCTACCTCGACAGCCTCGACCAGATGGCCCGGGACCTCGTCGGCTGAGCCGGCCCGATCCCCCAGGAGGGACAGAGACATGGATGCGATCTTCGCCAATCTCATCGGTGGCGTCTCCACCCCGGCCGTCGATGGCGAGACAATGTCCATCCTGAACCCGTCGACGGCGGACCTGCTGGCGCAGGCACCCCGGTCGGGGCCGGCCGACGTCGACGCGGCCGTGGCGGCCGCGAGCGCGGCGTTCGAGGGCTGGCGGGACACCACGCCCGCGCAGCGGTCCCGGGCATTGCTGCGGGTGGCCGACGCGCTGGAGGACCGGGCCGACGAGGTCGCGGCGGTGGAGAGCGCGAACACCGGCAAACCGCTGCGGCTCACCGTGGACGAGGAGGTCGGGCCGTCCGCCGACCAGATCCGGTTCTTCGCCGGGGCCGCGCGGCTGCTCGAGGGCCGGTCGGCCGGCGAGTACCTGGCGGGGTACACCAGTTATGTCCGCCGCGAGCCCATCGGGGTCTGTGCCCAGGTCACGCCCTGGAACTACCCGCTGATGATGGCGGTCTGGAAGGTCGCGCCGGCGATCGCGGCGGGCAACACCGTCGTGCTCAAGCCCTCCGACACCACCCCGGCGTCCAGCCTGCTGCTTGCCGAGATCGCCGCGGAGTTCCTCCCGCCCGGCGTGCTCAACGTGGTGTGTGGCGATCGTGACACCGGACGCGCGCTGGTGGCCCATCCGGGCCCGGCGATGGTCTCGGTGACCGGCAGCGTGCGGGCCGGGATGGAGATCGCCCGGGCCGCGGCGGACTCCTTGAAGAGGGTGCACCTCGAACTCGGGGGCAAGGCGCCGGTCATCGTCTTCGACGACGTGGATCCGGCGGTGGTGGCGCGGCAGATCGCCGAGGCCGCGTACTTCAACGCCGGCCAGGACTGCACGGCGGCGACCAGGGTGCTGGCCGCGCCGGGCGTCCACGACGAGCTCGCAGCCGCCCTGGCCGAGGCGGCCGGGAAGACCGCGACTGGATCGCCGGAGGAGCCCGACGTCGACTACGGGCCCCTCAACAACGCGGGCCAACTGGCCCGGGTGAGCGGTTTCGTGGAGCGGGCACCTGAACATGCCGAGGTGCTCGCCGGCGGTGCTCCGCTGGACCGGGCGGGCTACTTCTACCCGGCCACGGTCGTCTCGGGTCTGCGCCAGGACGACGAGCTCATCCAGTCCGAGGTGTTCGGCCCGATCATCACGGTGCAGCGGTTTGACTCGGAGGACACCGCGGTCGCCTGGGCCAACGGGGTCGAATACGGCCTGGCCTCCAGCGTCTGGACCCGCGATCACGGCCGGGCCCTGCGGGTCGCCCGCCGGCTGGACTTCGGCTGCGTATGGATCAACACGCACATCCGGCTGGTGGCGGAGATGCCRCACGGTGGGTTCAAGAAGAGCGGGTACGGCAAGGATCTGTCGGTCTACGGCCTGGAGGACTACACCAGGATCAAGCATGTGATGAGCAACATCGAATTCTGACCACCAGGTTCTGACCATCAGGTTCTGACCACCAGGTCAGAAGCGGTCGGGCGCGGGGAGCCGGGTGCGAGTCCCGGGCGGGCTCCCGGGGTAGGCCGTGGAAGTAGGATGGTGTGCTTCGAGCGGGGGCAGGTGGGTGGCGGCGAGTCGCGGGTGGGTGGTGGCGAGTGAGGAAGAATCCAGCCTCGGTCGTGGCATCGGCAGACGGGACGACGAGCACCGGAGGCGGCCGTGCCCATGGCGTGCCCCGGGTGGGCCCGCTGACCTCCCGCTTCGTCACGGTCCACGGGTACCGGCGGTGCTATCTGCGGGCCGGGCGCGGGCCGGTTCTGCTGCTCATCCACGGCATCGGGGACAACGCGCGCACCTGGGCCTCGATCATCCCGAAGTTGGCCCGCCGGCACACCGTCATCGCTCCCGACCTGCTGGGACACGGCGAGTCGGACAAACCGCGCGGTGACTACTCGGTGGCCGGCTACGCGTGCGGCATGCGTGACCTGCTCACCATCCTCGGGGTCGAGCGCGCCACGGTCGTCGGACACTCGCTGGGCGGCGGGGTGGCCATGCAGTTCGCCTACCAGTTCCCGGAGCGCTGCGAGCGGTTGGTGCTGGTCGCCACCGGCGGGGTCGGGCCGCACCTGCATCCCGCGCTGCGGGCGGCGGCCGTGCCCGGAGCCGGGGCGGTGCTTTCCCTGATCGGCATGCCGCCGGTGCGGGTCGCCGGCTGGGCCGGAATGCACGCGCTGCGCCTGCTGCACACCGATCTCGGGCGGGACGCCGACGATCTCCTGAACGTCTTCGACTCGCTGGGCGTACCCACCGCGCGGGCGGCGTTCCTGCGCACGCTACGGTCGGCGGTGGACGGGCGTGGGCAGTCCATCACGATGCTGGACCGGTGCTACCTCGCCGCCGGGATGCCCTCGCTGATCGTCTGGGGTGACCGGGATGCCGTCATCCCGGTTGAGCACGCGTGGATGGCGCACGAGGCGATGCCGGGGAGCCGCTTGGAGATCTTTTCCGGTGCCGGGCATTTCCCCCATCACACTGACCCCGAACGCTTCCGGGCGGTTCTCGAGGATTTTCTGGCGACCACCCGGCCGGCGAGTCACTCCCCGCAGCAGTGGCGGACGATGCTGCGTGAGCACGGCCGCTCGACCAGGACCACGGAAGTGTCCGCGCCCGCCGCCCAGCCGTCGGGCGCGCGTTCGGCCCCGGCGGAAGCCGCGGGTCGTGGCCTCGGTCGTGGCCTCACCCGGAGCCGATAAACGGGCACGGCTGCCGGCCACCGCGGGGCCGGGATCCGCCGTTATACGTTTACCGAGGTGACCCGTCGCATCGGAGTGGACCCGCTATGCATCCACGACCCGGTTGGCCATCCATAGCCATGCCTTGCGGGAAGTCACCCGGCGAGATGCGTCGGTGCCGTTCTCGGCTGAACCGCTCTCGCGGAAGGTCTTCCCGGTCACCGATGGATCCGGCCAGCCGAGGATCAAGGACTCTCGTACCTCTTGGCGTGCCGCCTGTTCGGGCCAGAGTCTTCGCGTGATGCGCTGTCTTCCGGCGCGGGTCTGCATTAACTGGTCGGCACCCGCTATCGTGGAGTTCAACGGGCAGGCCGACGTCAATATGGCCTATCCTTGGTGGCGTAACACCAAAGTCCTCTCAAATCTCGGAGGTCGACCCTTGGCACGCCGTGCACGACTCAGCTGGCCCCAGGAACGGCGCCAGGCGAGTGAGGTAGTTGTCCGTCGGGTCGACCCCRGTCGGGGCTGGACCCTGGAACAGGCTCGTGACCTGCTACGACAGGGATACTCCGTCGAGCATGTGGCGGAACGCACCGGGTTTCCGGAGCAGATGCTGAAAGTCGCCGAGGAGGACTGAGTGCAGCCTCCCGCCATCCCGGTGTCAAGAAAGTGCCACGATGCGCCATCGTCGGCCGCCTGCGCGGGAGTGAGTGTTATCCCTTTCGTGGTCAATCCGCAGGTTCGGGGAACCGATCTTTCCCTGGTGATCGAGGGCGACGCCGGCTATAGCTTGCACGGCGCTATCCTAACCAGCAGTGATATGACGGTGTGCCGGAGTCGCGTCACGCTGCGCACAACTGAATCAACGACTTCGCCTGGTTGACTACCCAATTCGTCTGACCTTGGCGCACCTACGACAGTCGCGTCACCGGGCACCTCTGCTGGCTATGCCCGGGTGGCACCCGTCACGCGTACCAGCCGGCGTAGATGGTCACTGTAGACCGCATCGAGCCCGTAGCCGGCTAGCCGGGTCAGTGTGGTTGTTCGTTGCGCATCCCACCCGAACACGGCGATACCCAGGTCGTGGAGAACACCGACGATGCCGGCCCGTGGTGGGGTCCATTCACGCGCGCGCAGGTTGAGGGCGGTGACTCCGACGGCCCGGAGTTCATCGCCGTACGCGGTCATTCCGCCGCCGGTGACGATGTCGCGGATCGACGTCGAGTTCACCAGCCGGACGTCGTCATCCAGCGGTCGGTATTTCGCGAGGTCCGTGAGCCCGCCGCACAGCCACAGCCGCCTCGCGGCCTCGCCGCCACCGGCCTCGCGGGCGACGGTGACGACGGCCGCCGCCGCGTCCGCCCAGCTGCCCGGCGGGCCCTTCAGATCAAGACTGAACTCGAAGGACGTACCCAGCTGCGCGTAGAACTCCGCGAGGGTTGGCAGCCACCCCGGCAGGCGGTCGGCGGTCAGGTCGGGAATCCGCCGACGCCGCCCGGGCGGGCCGAACACACCGTCATGATGCAGGACCGGAACGCCGTCGGCGGCGAGCCAGACGTCCGACTCCAGCCCACTCGCCCCGCCGGCCAGAGCGCGACGGAACGCGGGCAGGGAGTTCTCCCGCTGGCCGGGGGCGGGAGAACCACGATGCGCAAAACCGATCATGAAGAGCCGTTGAACGACTGCAGCGCGACGTTGTGGAGATGCCCGTTGGTGGTGAGCACCGTGCCGTGTCCCGGCCCCCGGCGCCCGCCCAGGTCGGTGAACCGGCCACCGGCCTCCTCGACGATGACCTGGAGCGCGGCCATGTCCCAGAGCGACACCTCGGGCTCGCAGGCGAGGTCCACGGCGCCCTCGGCGACCATCATGTGCGACCAGAAGTCGCCGTAGGCGCGGGTCCGCCAGACCTGGCCGGCGAGGTGGAGGAACTCCTCCAGCCGGTCGGCGGTCTGCCAGCCCTCGACGGAGGCGAAGGACAAGAAGGCGTCACCCAGGCTGGTGACCGAGGAGACCTTCAGGGCACGGGTGTCGCCGGTGGCGTCGCGAGTGAAGGCGCCGGTGCCCCGGGCTCCCCACCACCGTCGGCTCATCGCCGGGGCGCTCGCGACCCCGACGACCATCTCGCCGTCCACCTCGAGTCCGAGCAGGGTGCCCCAGACGGGCACGCCGCGCACGAAGTTCTTGGTGCCGTCAACGGGGTCCAGGATCCAGCGCCGGCGGGCGCCCGATCCGACGAGACCCTCCTCCTCGCCGAGCACGGCGTCGCCCGGCCGGGCCACGGCGAGCCGTTTGCGGATCATGGACTCGACGGCGGTGTCGGCGTCGGAGACCGGGGTGTTGTCCGGCTTCGACTCGACGTGCAGGTCTACTGCCTGGAATCGGGAAAGAGTGATCCGGTCGGCGGCGTCCGCGAGGCTGAGCGCGAGGGCCAGATCGTCGGCGATGGCGACGGTGTCGGAGTCCGCGGTCGGTTCGATGCTCACGGATGCGGGGTTAGGCGGGGTCACGCCTGCGAGACTACGAGCCGAGCCCCACCGCGCGTCGGTGGTCCCGGGCGCCGGACACCAGGTGGCGGGGTTAGTGTGACCAATCTCCCGATCTATTGCGATCAAGGTGAGGCTCCGCGGGTGCCGAGCAGCCGGCGCAGGCTCGCCAGCCGGGCGGCGTCGGCATGGCCGTCCCGCACCGCCGAGTCCAGGGCGCAGTCGGGGGACGGCGCCAGGTGCTGGCATCCGGGCTGACAGTGCGCGGCGGCCGCGGCGAGGTCCTCGAAGGCGCGCAGCACGCGGTCCGGGGACACCGCGCCGAGCCCGAACGACCGGACACCCGGGGTGTCCACGACAGTGCCCCCCTGGGGCAGCCGCAGTGCGACAGCGGCCGACGAGGTGTGCCGGCCGCGGCCGGTCACGGCGTTGACCTCGCCGATCGCCCGGTCCGCCGCCGGCACCAGCCGGTTCACCAGGGTGGACTTGCCGACCCCGCTGTGCCCGAACAGCACACTGACCCGATTGGTCAGCAGCTCCAGCAGCGCGCGCAGGTCCCCACCGGGGCGCGTGGTCACGACGGAGAGTCCGAGTGGGCGGTACAGGTCCACCAGCGCTGCCGGATCCGCGAGATCCGTCTTGGTCAGGCACAGGACCGGGGAGAGCCCGCCGTCGTAGGCGGCGACCAGGCATCGGTCGATCAGGCCGGGCCGCGGCGGCGGATCGGTGACCGCGCAGACGATGACCAGGACGTCGGCGTTCGCGACGATCGGGCGTTCCACCGGATCGCTGTCGTCGGGGGTGCGCCGCAGGACGCTCGTGCGTTCCTCGCGGCGGACGATGYGCGCCAAGAGGCCCGCCGCCCCGGAGACATCTCCCACGAGGGCCACCCGGTCACCGACTATCACGGAGGTCCGGCGCATCGACCCACCGCGCACGGCCGCGACCAGGCGGTCGGCCATCGCGTCGAGCCGGCAGGTGTACCGGCCGCGGTCGACACCCACTACCACCGCCGCGACCGCCTCGGCATGGTCGGGCCGGTCCCGGGTCCGGGGGCGCGATCCCCGGCTCGGCCGGACCCGGACGTCGTCCTCGTCCAGCTCGCGGGCCATCGGACTAGCCGCCGGCGCCGTCGGTCGGACCCGGGGGGCAGCCGGCCTGGCCCGGGGGGCGTCGCGTCGCGCCGCTCATTGGTCCAGCATCGCCGTCCACATCTCGGGGAAGTCCGGCACCGTCTTGCCGGTCGTCGCGATGTCGTCGATGACGATCCCGGGCACCACGAGGCCGACCACCGCGTAGGCCATCGCCAGCCGATGATCGGCGTGCGGGTCGAGCCGGGCGCCGTGCAGGGGCGCCGGACTGATCGCCAGCCCGTCGTCGGCGACGGTGATCCGTGCGCCCAGGCGACCGAGTTCGAGGGCCAGGGCGGCCAGCCGGTCGGTCTCCTGCAGCCGCAGGTGCGCGATGCCCCGTAGCCGTGACGGCGAGTCGGCGAGCACGGCGAGGGCGGTCAGTATCGGAGCGGCCTCCCCGAAGTCGGACAGATCGACGTCGATCCCGTGGACGGCACCGCCGCCGGTGATCTCCAGGCCCGCCGACGTGCGCCGGGCCGTGCCTCCCATCGCCACCAGCAGATCGGGCAGCAGCCGGCCGGGCTGCTCGGTCGACTCCGGCCAGTCCGGGATCATCACCCGCCCGCCGGTGGCGACCGCCGCCGCGAGGAAGGCCGCCGCGCTGTTCATGTCCGGTTCGATGGTCCGGTCCGCGGCGGTCGGCCGGCCCGGTTCGACGCGCCAGCGCCGGGTGTCCGCCACCGGGCCGGCCGCGGGGGAGCACACGGCGTCGACCTCGACCGTGGCACCGGCGGCCCGTAGATCCGCGACGGTCATGTCCAGGTAGGGAGCCGATGGCAGCCGGGACCCGCGGTGGACGACCGTCACCCCGGTGTCGTAGTGCGGGGAGGCGAGGAGCAGCCCCGAGACAAGCTGGCTGGAGTGGGAGGCATCCACGATCACCTCGCCGCCACGCAGCCGCCCTCGGCCGTGCACGGTGAAGGGCATTCGGTCGCCGTCGATCTCGGCGCCGAGCTCGCGCAGCGCGCCGAGCAGCGGGGTGAGCGGACGCTCGCGCATCCGCGCGTCTCCGTCAAAGACGACGTCGCCGCGGGTCAGCGTGGCCAGTGCCGGGGTGAAGCGCGCCACGGTGCCCGCGTTTCCGCACTCCGCGCGCGCGGTGGGTGCGGCGCTCGGTGTCGGGTGRCCGTGGACGACCCAGTCGGGACCCTCGGTGGATACTTCGATACCCAACGTCCTCAGCACCCCGGCCATCAGCAGGGTGTCGCGGGAGCGCAGCGCACCCCGCAGCCGGGAGGTTCCGTTCGCCAGCGCGGCGAGCACGAGTGCCCGGTTTGTGCCGGACTTCGAGCCGGGCACCGCGACGACGGCCTCGACCGGTTGCCGTGCGAGTGGAGCCGGCCACGGATCGGACTGCGTTCCGGTGGCTTCGCTACCCGTCAGGATGCTCACCATGACAGCATGCCGGACGACGGCCCGGGTCAACCGCGTCCTCGTGACATGCGCCGGCCGACACCTGATTCCCGACACCTGATTCCCGCCGGCCGGCACGGGGACGAGGCCCGGCTTCTGGGAATCGCGGCCGTCCTCGAACGCCTCGCCCCCTGGCCCGCGTGGACCGACCGCCGCGCCGGATCTTAGGCGGACCGGCGGGCCGAGGCGATGAGATGGATGCCGATGGACTCACCCTCACGCTCGGCGGAGAGTTCCACCTCCGTGCGTACCAGGGTGGGGAAGCACGAGACGTCCTCGGCGACCGCGCGCTTGACCGCCTCCGCGGAGAGCACGGTGCGCGGGCGGATCCAGTCCACGTCGAGCCCTGCGCTGGTCAGCAGTGCCCGAAGTTCCTCGGGCCAGAAACACCGGGTGATCGTTCCGTCTTCCGCCGGCACGAGTACCACGTCCGCCCGCGGGACGTCGGACAGCTCCGCCCAGCGGTGCTGTTCGGCGAGCCGGGCGAGTCCGAGCAGCAGGGAGTCGACGCAGAGCAGCAGCTGGCCGCCCGGCCGCAGCATCCGATGGATCTCCTCCAGGATGGTCTCGGTGGCGAGGCAGAACGACAGCGCCCGAGCCTCGGCGAGGACGGCGTCAAAGGAACCGGGAGCGAACCAGTCCAGCGAGCGGGCGTCTCCCACCACCGGCAGAAGCGTTCCGGGACCGCTTGCCGGATCGGGCGGCAGGGCGCTGGTGACCACCCGGACGACCTGATGGCCGGTGCTCACCATCTGGCGGGCGAAGCGGGCCCGCGGGCCGGAGACGTCGAGCACCCGCGCGGGCCGGGACGGCAGCCATTCGCGGAGCTGGACCGCCGCGACCTCTTCGTAGAACGCCCAGTATGGGTCGTCACTGTTGGCTGGAGCCTCGCAGACCAGGGTGTTCGCTCGTCCGCGAGACGGACCCGGATCGGCGTCGGGGCCAGGCGGCATGAAACGTTCCTACCCTTCGAGGGGCGATGATGCGAGGTAAGTCACACACTCAAGGCGGAAGTCTGACAGATTCCAGGCTCGACCACGCCGTGTCCTTCCCTGTTCGCGCGGATAGATGCGCACCGGATTCGCCGTCCACCGCCGCCGACCCCGGGCAGGTCCCGGGTGATGGACCGCCCACAGCTGTGGACGGCGGACGGCTGCTGGTGGTTCCCGRCACGGCGGAGTCGACGGTGCTCTTCCTGCACGGAGCCGGGACTGGCACGGACACGCCGCTTTTCGTCCAACTTGCGGCATATCTCACCTCTGTCGGGGTGCAGGTGGYGCGGCTGGAGATGCCGTACCGCGTCGCCGGGCGGCGGGCGCCGGACCGGCCGGCCCGGCTCGACGCGGTCGCGATCGCCGCGGTCGAGGCGCTGGGCCCGCCGCGCCCGTTGGCCTTCGCCGGCGCCTCGATGGGATCGCGGGTGGCTATGCGGGTCGCGGCCGGGCTCGAGGCGTGCGGCGTGCTCGCCCTCGGCTTCCCGCTCCAGCCACCGGGAACCACGCCGGCAGGCAGAACCAGGCCGTCGCGGCAGGACGAACTCGACGGCGCGGGCGTCCCGGTGCTCGTCGTCCAGGGTGAGCGGGACTCCTTCGGGCGACCGCGGCCCGATCCGGAACTCGGCCGCGAGATCCATCTCGTCGCGGGAGCCGACCACTCCTTCCAGACCCGCCGACGGGATGCGCGTCCGCCCGGCGAGGCCGTGGCCGAAGCGGCCCGGGTCGGCGCATTCTGGCTGCGGGGCCGGCTGCGGGAATCATCCGCGGGCTGATCCGGTTGTGCGGGCAGTCAGCCGACAGCTAACCGGCAGCCAGACGACGTCACGGAGGCTTCATGACTCCTGGGAGCAGCACCGGCCGGCGGCGGTCCGCGCAGGCGCGGACCGCCGCCGGCCGGCCTTTGCCGAGCGTTGCGCCGATGCGCGCTCCGGCTTTGGCCGGGGTATCGTCCGCTCTGGAAGGACGGTCGCGTGTCGCCCGGTCAGGTGTGGTGGACGCGGGGTGGGCCGCCGGGGAGCATGACGGTGAGGAAGTGATCCTGGTCGACGAGACCACCGAGGAGCGAGGCGCCCGTTTCGAGCAGGACGCCCTTCCCTACCTCGACCAGCTGTATGCGGCAGCCCTGCGCATGACCCGTAATCCCGCCGACGCGGAGGATCTCGTGCAGGAGACCTTCGTCAAGGCGTTCGCGGCCTTCCACCAGTTTCAGGCGGGCACGAATCTCAAGGCCTGGCTCTACCGGATTCTGACGAACACGTTCATCAACACGTACCGCAAGCGGCAGCGCCAGCCGTTGCAGAGCCCCACCGAGCAGGTGGAGGACTGGCAGCTCGCCGAGGCGGGGTCGCATACGTCCAGTGGGCTCAAGAGCGCGGAGACCGAGGCGTTGGAACACCTGCCGGACAGTGACATCAAGGACGCCCTGCAGGCCCTGCCCGAGGACTTCCGCATGGCGGTGTACCTCGCCGACGTCGAGGGCTTCGCCTACAAGGAGATCGCGGAGATCATGGGTACGCCGATTGGGACCGTGATGTCCCGGTTGCACCGCGGTCGCCGGGGTCTGCGGAAGTCCCTGGAGAAGTACGCCTTGGACCGTGGGCTCGTGGCGRYCGGTTCCGCCGACGGCGAGGGCGGTGCGTCGTGAGCTGCGGCGGTCCACACGAGATCGATTGCCGGAAAGTRCTCGACGCGGTTTTTCTGTATCTCGACGGTGAGTGTGAGGGCGGGCAGCAGAATCTGATTCGGGCCCACCTTGACGAATGCTCCCCCTGCCTGCGCGAGTTCGGGGTGGAGCACGAGGTGAAGATGCTCGTCGCCCGTAAGTGCGGCGGGGAGCGTGCGCCCGAGTCGCTGCGGGCGAGCCTGCTCGCCCGGCTGCGGGCCGCCCGGGTGGAGATCGACGCCGCCGAGTACCGGCCGGAGTAGCTGGGGCCCGCCGGAGTAGCTGGGGCCGGGCGGAGTATCGGGCAGCCCGGGGGCGGGCCGTGGCTGCCACGGCCCGCCGGGTGGCTCAGGTGTTCGGGCGCTTGCCGTGGTTGGCCTTGTTCTTCGCCCGTGCGCGCCGCTTGCGCTTCTTCTTCGCCATCAGGAATCTCCCTCCGTTCTGCTTCGACGTGCAGTCATCGTGCCAGTCCGCACCGACGGGAGGTGACCGGCGGGTCCGTCGAGGCCGTCGTCCTCGTCGGCGTCGCCGAACCCATCCGGTGAGCCATCGCCGAGGTTCCCCTGGGCCGGAGACTGTACCGCCCTGGCGTGGCGGCGGGCCTGCAACGTGCGCCACACCCGCACGGGGGCCAGCGCTCCGAACAGTCCCAGCGCCGCGGCGATCGCCACGTCGCCGACGCTGACGACCGCGGGCGTCCAGGGCAGGGGCAGCGGGATGATGTCACTGAGCAGGCGCAGGACCGTACCATCCCCGGCCGGCGTGTGAAATGCCGAGGTCAAGATGTCGGAAATCGGTACACCGGCGCGGTCGGCCCCCCACCGCGACACCGGCATCTGGCCGCCGTTCGCGGTGATGACGGCGGCGTTGGAGATGAGACCGGTGACCAGGAGACCGAGTCCGGGCAGGCGGTTGTTCGCGCTGGCGAACAGGGCTGTGACCACGGCGGCCGCGATCCACGCCGGGCTGTGCAGGGCGGGCACGAGTCGGCCGATCGCGAGCACCAGGACCGCCGCGGCGAGCAGCCATGGTCGGGAGACATCGATGCGGGCGAGGGCGCCGAGAGTTCCGCCGCGGGCGAGGCCGACGCCCAGACCGCATAGCAGGGTCAGCACCAGAAGTACGAGCACATGCGTAGTGTGCGGTGTTATGAGCGACAGTCCCAGCACCGGGCGGTCGCGTCGCCCCAGCGTGCCGGCCCGGATACATCCGGGGCCCAGGGACGTTGGTCGGACAGCCTCGGCGCACTACGCTCWTGCCAGATTCACCGCCGCTGAAGGGAGCCTGATGGCCGAGGAAGTCCGCGCTGAGATGGTGGCCAACGTCTGGAAGGTCGTCGTCGGTGTGGGAGACCCGGTGAGCGCCGGTGACGCCCTGGTGATCCTCGACTCGATGAAGATGGAGATCCCCGTGATCAGCGAGGACGGCGGGACGGTCGCCCGGATCGCGGTGCAGGAGGGCGACGTCGTCCAGGACGGTGACCTGATCGCCGTGGTCGAGCCRCTCCCCGCCGCCTGATCGTCCTTGTTCGGCGGGGTAGCGGCTGAGAGATCCGATGCCTCGGGCGATGTCCTAAGCTGCCCATTATGGACGCCGCGTTTTGTGACCGTTGCGGTCAGTTGGCCAGTGTGGGCAGCCACGAGGCCTGCCTGCGGGCCCGCGAGCTGGAGCCACCCCGCTACTGTCGAGCCTGCCGGCGGCGGATGGTCGTCCAGGTCACCCCGGTGGGTTGGTCGGCCCGGTGCGCGGAGCATGGGCTGCTCTCGGTCTGAGCTCGCCGACCCCGCCGGGCGTGGGCGAGGAGGAGGGTGACGTCGTCGTCGTAGCCGTCGTTGCCGTCGTTGCGGTTGAGGAGGGTCAGTAGCCGGTCCG